>JAUUYW010000035.1 GCA_030590265.1 Candidatus Krumholzibacteriia bacterium | reverse complement strand
GAACAAGAGCGCCAAAAAATCAACAAATGGGTGGCCGACCGCACGGCTGACAAAATCCAGGATCTGTTGGCCCCCGGCTCTCTCAATACCAATACCAGGCTGGTGCTCACCAATGCCGTCTACTTTCTCGGGAATTGGAAAACTCCCTTTCCGGTAGATCGCACCCAGGATGAAACTTTCCATAGTCCTGATGGCACCGAAGTGAAAACTCCCACCATGAAACTCAAAAAACGTCTGCCATATTTTGCAGACGAAAATATGGCCATGGTGACCCTGCCTTACCACGGGGATGAATTGGATTTCCTGGTGGTGCTTCCCAATGCCATCGATGGTTTGGCCAAAGTTTCCGCCTCCCTCAACGCATCCACGCTGCAAGCCGGTATCGATGCAATGACCAATCGCGAAGTGGATGTCTGGTTGCCCAAACTGGACCTGAGCCAATCCATCAACCTAAACGCCACTCTCAAGGAAATGGGATTGCGAAAAATCTTTGATGAAGGGCAGGCGGATTTTTCCCGTCTGACCAAACAACCCGGCCTTTTTGTTTCTTCGGTGGTGCACAAAAGTTACCTGATGGTTGACGAGCAGGGAACTGAAGCCGCGGCCGCCACAGGCATCACCATTGGCGTGACCAGCATGCCTGCTCCACCCACCATGTTCATGGCCGACCACCCCTTTATCTTCCTGATTCGGCAGAAAGATACCGGGGCCATTATTTTTATGGGGCGGTTTGAACAACCTTGATGGTATATTGTCGGCCTCAACCAAATCTTTAAACCCGACCGGAGGTCCTCATGGACGACCAATTCGAACAACCGGCAGCCCCGCCTGCTCCTCGTGAGTTTCACACCCGTCGGATTGTCTTTATTGCCTTGGTAGCCCTGTCCATCGTGGGCATCGGTGTGATGGATTTTTCCGAGAAATTTGCCCTCTGGTACTGGCTAGCCATGGCCCCGATCTTCTCCGGTGCCAGCCTTACTTTGGCCTGGAAAACCGCACACGAACATGACAGCACAGCCGGGGGCCACATCCGGCGTCAACTCTTGCATTGGTTGGTTCTGGTGGTTGCCCTGTTGCTCGTCTTTCTGATGGTGCGCTTTGACCATTTGTTGCCGGCAGCGGCCGGGTTGGTGGCCTTGTTGCTTTTAGCGGTCACCTGTTTGCTTGCCGGGGTACACTTTGAATGGCGCATGGCGGTGTTGGGCACCATCCTCACACTAACTTTTATAGCCGGTGTGTTTGTGGAGAGTTTCTTTTGGATTTTGCTGGTTCCAGCCATCATTGGAGTTGTAATGATGGCCAAGGGGCGTGGGTACGATAAGGTTTGAGATGGTTTTGATATATTATTTCAATGATGATTCCAGCGACGCCGCCTTCCATGGGCGGCGTCGCTCTATTAAATAATAATTCAATGCCAGATCCCGCTCATCATCCTTCAATTAAGGTGGTTGCGGCCGTGTCCATGCCCACCTACCACATTGAGATTTATGATAATATCCTGCCAAAATTCAATACCTGGAATTTCGCCTGACAAATGGATGATGTGCTCTCCGGCAGGCAATGGGTTGAGCATGATATAATATCCATCACATACCGATGG
The DNA here is from genome assembly GCA_030590265.1 of Candidatus Krumholzibacteriia bacterium. Lineage (GTDB taxonomy): Bacteria > Krumholzibacteriota > Krumholzibacteriia > LZORAL124-64-63 > LZORAL124-64-63 > LZORAL124-64-63. Next base: position 13,902 of record JAUUYW010000035.1, on the reverse strand, counting down.
GTAGTATGTCCCTGCAGGAATGTCGAGACCATCTACCTGAAAGATATTGTTCTCGGGAACGTCAATACTGAACATGGTTGGTGAGGCCACCCGAAAATCATCAAGGCCCTCAATGGACACTCCATCAATTTCACATACCAGGTTCTCAATGCCGGAAACAACCCAGTCGGCTAAACCCCGGAGTTCCTCTTCACCTGTTCCATGACCTTCAAGCTCTGAGGCCTCAAAACCCATGAGCAGGATGAACAGGCCTTTTCCTGCTGGAATATCAGCATATCGAACCGTTTCTCCCCCAAAATTAGGTGCGATGAACCACACTGGTCCAGATTGTCCGAAGGGGATAAATTCACCGGTCTCGTCCAGGCCAGGATTTTGGTCAAATGGGGCGGAAATAAGCCATTGCCACCAGGCAATGGACCATTCACCGTAACTTCTTCCGTAGGGGTTTGCGTGAGGCGGTATTATCCCTGGATTGAGGTTCCCGTTTTGATTTGGAGTCTTGAGTGCAGCATCACCCTCAGCATTCAATACTACATCAGTAAGTGTGGAATCATTTTCAATTGAACATCCCCAGATGACCAGAATTGCGACCAAAAAAATCGCTAACAAAATGATCTTCTTCATTTCGCCCTCCTCCTAGACTAGGACCCCTTAAAATTGTAGGGAAAAGAGGCAGAAAATTTGAAATACAACAACCAACGTCCCCTCCTATCCCTGGCTGATAAATGGATTTTAACATTGGTAAATTTTTTGTCAATAACTCGTTTTATTTTTATCAACCTATGCATTCAATGGGGAACCTAGGCGTCCCAGGTTCCCGCCAGTGAGGAACATATGAAATTCTGCAGTCCCAATTCAAATCCACCCTTGCCAAGTTTAAAACAACCGTTTAATATTAATGTTTAAATCTAGCGTTACAATCACCTGTTTCACTCAATCCCCGCTTCCCCGAAAGGAAGCCACAGTGTCAGAAGAGAAACAAAAAACCAAAGATCGCCTGCTCGACGCCGCCGAAAACCTCTTTGCCAGCAAAGGTTTCGATGACGTTTCCATCCGGGAACTGGCCGCAGCAGCCGATGTCAACGTTGCCGCGGTGAACTACCACTTCCAGGGTAAGGAGAACTTGTTTCAGCAGGTCATCTTGCGACGATTCGTCGTCCAGCGCGACAACACCCTCAAAGCCCTCGAGAACATCCTCAGCGATGCCAGCAACAAGCCCGATATCGCCCTGGTCATCCAAACTCTAGTGGAAGAATACCTCAAAGGCACCCTCTCCAGCCCCGGCGGAGGCTCGTTCATGCTTTTGGTGGCCAGGGAAATGCAATCCCAGAACCACCACGGCAGCACTACCTTCTTCAAAGAGATGGTCATGCCGGTTTTCCAAGCCTACTCCATGGCCCTGATGGACGTGCGGCCTTGCCTCAGGCAGGAACAAATCAACTGGATCCTGGCCAGCATCGTCGGCCAAATTCATCACTTCATCATGCGCTGGCACAAGAAAAAGAGCTTTGATGCTCAAAGTGAAGAAGTGCAAATAATGGTACGGGTATTCCCCGCCCTCGGGCTCTCTGTGGATGATTACATCACCCAGGTAACCAACCACATCACCGCCTTTTCCACTGCCGCCATCGACTCCCTGTATCCGGAGGTTTCCCCATGATTCTGAAGCTGAGCAGTGCCTTGCTGCTGCTTTTGACCCTGGCCGGTTGCGCCGTTGGCCCTGACTATGCCAGACCAAATCTGGAAACCGAGGTGCCCGTTGAATGGACACCACGGCCTACCATGGCCGATGTTCTGCCGGACAGCACAAGCCAAACCGGAGCCCAGGAAAACTGGCGCTGGTGGGAGTCCTTCAACGACACCACCCTAAACTCCCTGGTTGAAAAAGCCCTCGTGCACAACAACGACCTGGCCGCCGCCGTCGGTCGCGTGCTCGAAGCTGAAGCCCTGCTCGGAGGAGCCAAATCCAACCAGTGGCCAACCCTGGAAGTTGGTGGCAACGCCGCCCGCAGCAAGCTCTCCCAAAGCAGCAATACACCGTTCATGCCCACCCACACCAATGCCTATTCTGCCAACCTGACTCTTCGGTACGAAATCGACCTTTGGGGCCGCCTGTCCCGGGGTAAGGAAGCCGCCCTGGCCACTCTCCTGGCCAGCGACCAGGACCGCCGGGCCCTGGTTCAGAGCCTCATCGCCAACGTGGTGCGCACCTGGTTGGAAATCCGCGAGCTGCAAATGCAGGTCGAGTTGAACGAAGGCACTGTGCGCAGTTTCACCGACAACCTGGACGCCGTTCGCAACCGCTATCACCGCGGATTGGTGACGGCGCTGGATGTGCATCTGGCCGGGCAAAACCTGGCTGCCGCCCAGGCGGTGGGACCGGCCAATCGGCAGCGTCTGGGCCAGGCTCGGCGTCGTCTGGAAATACTGGTAGGCTACTATCCGGCGGGTTTGATCACCGCCAGCGACCTGGAAAATGCCGACGGCACTCTCAGCAAAGTGATCATGCCCGAACCTCTGAACGCGGTGCCCGCCGGACTGCCTTCGGATTTGCTGGAGCGACGTCCCGATCTCGTGGCCGCCGAGATGCGTTTGCACACCACTGTTGCCCGGGTCGGCGAAGCCAAGGCCGCGCTCTATCCCCGCATCAGCCTGACTGCCAGCACCGGTACCAGCAGCACCGAATTGAACGACTTGTTCACCACTGGGGCCAGTGTCTGGTCCCTGGCCGGCAATCTCTTCATGCCTTTGATCAACCGCGGTGCCACCGAGGCCCAAATCAAGGTTGCCGAAGCGAGAGTCATGCAGTCCACCGCCCAGTACCGCGGCACCATCCTGCAGGCTTTCAGCGAAGTGGAGAACGCCTTGGACCAGGATCACTTCCAGAAACAACAAGAACAGTACTTGACGGAATCTGTAGACCGGGCCAGCCGCTCGGTGGATCTGGCCGAAGACCGGTACAGTCGCGGCCTGGACAACATCCTCGTGGCCCTGGAATCCCAGCGCCGGTTGTACAACGCCGAGAGCCAACTTCTGACCACCCAACGACTGCGCCGAACTGCCCGGGTCAACTTGATCCTGGCACTGGGTGGTCCCTGGGATGACCTCCAAACCGACCAGAATCAAGGAGCCGCGAAATAATGAATTCCTCCTTTGGCAAAATATTCCTGCCCATCATCCTGGTGCTGTTGGCCGCTTTGGCCACCGTCGTCATGTTCAAGATGAAACCCAAAGCCGAACGCCACACTCCGCCGTCGCCGCAACCGGTAGTCACGGTGTTCACTATCACATCCGGAGATTCCGAAGTGCGGGTTCGCGGATTTGGGTCCGTGAAAGCAAAACGTTCGATCAACGTGGTGCCTCAAGTCAGCGGTGAAGTGGTGGAAAAATCTCCCATCTTTGAACCCGGTGGCTATTGCTCTCAAGGTGATATCCTGCTGCGTGTGGACGAAACCGATTACGCCCTGGCCGTGGCCAAAGCCAACGCCGATGTGGCCCAAATGGAATTCAATCTGGCGAGAGCCGAAGAAGAAGCCCAGGTGGCCCTCAGTGAGTGGGACAACATGCGCCGCTCCGAAGACGAACCCGAGCCTTCAAGCCTGGTCTTGCATGAACCTCAACTCAAACTGGCCCAGGCCAATCTCCAGGCAGCCAAAGCCGCCTTGCGTCAGGCCGAGGTCAACCTTGGTCGTTGTTCCATCAGCGCCCCTTTCGATGGTAGAATTCTCGCCGCCGACGTGGACGCCGGACAATACCTGCGGGCCGGCAACGCCATCGGCACCATTTACGCCACCGATGTGGCCGAAGTCATTATTTCCGTACCGGACGACGACTTGGCCTGGATCGCCATTGAAGGTTCCGGATGCATCAACGCCCCCGAAACCGTGGTGGATGTTTTCGCCGATTTTGCCGGTGCCCGGCATCATTGGGAAGGCCGCGCCGTTCGGCTGGGTGGTGCCGTGGACAGCCGCAGTCGTTTGGTCCCCGTGGTGGTTGAGATCACCAATCCCTATGAGATGGTGGGCCGGCGCCCACCCCTGGTCGAAGGCATGTTTGTGCAGGTGGTTTTCCGAGGCACTCCCAGCGCCGAGGCCGTGGTCATCCCCCGCACCGCTCTGCGTCCCGGCAGCCAGGTTTGGGTGATCACACCTGAACGAACCGTCAACGTGCGTGAAGTCACCGTGGCCAGAGCTGGCGTGGACGAAGCCGTGATCAGTTCCGGCCTTGAAGCCGGTGAAACTGTTTGCACCAGCAACCTGCAATATGTCACCGAAGGGCTGCCTGTTCGTATCGAAGGTGAAGCGGTAGAACGGAAAAATGATCACCAATCCCAGGTGAAAAAGGACGGTGAAAAATGAACGGCCTGATCCGCTGGTTCGCCAACAACCATGTGGCGGCCAACCTCTTGATGCTGATCATCGCCGTGGCTGGAATAGCCAGTGTGTTGTCCATCAAACAGGAAGTCTTCCCCGAGCTGGCCATGGACATCATCACAGTCCAGGTGCCGTACCTGGGTGCCACTCCCGCCGAAGTCGAAGAAGCGGTTTGTGTGCGGGTTGAAGAACAAATCCATGGCATCGACGGCATCAAAAAGATCACCTCCACCGCCTCCGAGGGCATGGGCATGATCATGGTCGAGCTGAATCGCGGCGTGGATGTTCGCAAGGCCCTCGACGATGTGAAAGCCGAAGTCGATCGCATCGTCACTTTCCCCGAAGAAACCGAAAAGCCCATCATCTCCCAGGTGGAGCGCAAAAACCAGGTGATCGATGTGGTGGTATTTGGGGATGCCACCGAAGCCACCCTCAAAATCCTGGCCGAAAAAGTTCGGGATGACTTGCTGGCCCTGCCGGACATCACCTACGCCACCATTGGCGGCACCCGGCCCTATGAAATATCCATCGAAGTGAGCGAAGAAAATTTGCAGGCCTATGGGTTGACCCTGTCTCAAATCACCCGGGCGGTGAAAGCCAACAGCCTGGATCTGCCTGGTGGCAGTGTGAAAACCGAGGTGGGCGAAATTCTGGTGCGCACCAAGGGACAGCTTTATACAGGCGAGGAATTCGGACAAATCGTTGTGATCACGGGCCTGGACGGAAGCCAGGTCACCCTCGACCGCATCGCCACCATCAAGGATGGTTTCGAGGATGTTGAAACCGGCAGTTTCCTGGACAGCAAGCGCGCCGCCATGGTCTCGGTTTATCGCACGGGAGATCAGGGTGTGCTCACGGTCACTGCTGTAGCCAAAGAGTACGTTGAAAAAATGAAAGGCCAGATGCCGCCTGGGGTTGAACTGACCACCTGGCACGATCGATCCACAATCTACCGCGGCCGCATGAACCTGTTGGGCAAGAACGGTATTATCGGACTGATACTCGTCTTCTTGACCTTGACAATTTCCCTGGAATTCCGGCTCGCCCTTTGGGTAACTGTCGGTTTGGTCATTTCATTTTTGGGCGCTTTCTGGGCTCTGCCATTCTTTGGCGTTTCGTTGAACATGATCTCCATGTTTGCCTTCATCGTTTCACTGGGTCTGGTGGTGGACGACGCCATTGTGGTGGGCGAGAACGTTTACGCTCACCGTGAGATGGGGCGCAGCCGTTTGAAAGCCGCCAAGCTGGGCACTCTGGAAGTGGGCGGCCCGGTCACCTTTGCCGTGCTCACCACCATCGTGGCCTTCCTGCCCCTGGCTTTTGTCGATGGCATGATGGGCAAATTCATGTTCAACATTCCCGTGGTGGTGATTGCCGTCCTGGTGTTCAGCCTGGTGGAATCTCTGCTGATATTACCGGCTCACCTGAGCACCATCAAACTGACCAAAAACGACCCAAATAGGGAACCCCGATTGTACGGTCGATTGAAAAACAAATTTGATGGGTTGGTGCAAAAAGTATTGCACAATTTGTACCGCCCCACTCTCGAGTACGCCCTTACTCACCGTGCTTTGGTCGTCAGCATGGCCTTGGCCACCATGATCGTTACCGTGGGCTGGTTTGCCAGCGGCAATATCAAGTTCACCTTCATGCCAATGGTTGATGCTGACAACCTCATCGCCGCCCTGACCTTACCGCAGGGCAGCACAATGGACGATGCCTTGGCGGCTGTGGAGCAACTGGAATCATCCCTCGAACAAACACTTGCCGAATTTTCGAAAGGTCGTCCGGAGGGATCCGATCCCATCGTCAAACATGTCTCCACTTCCATTGGCGCCCAACCCCGGACCAACGAGCGAAACGAGGTTTCCACATCCGGTGGTGCTCATTTGGTGGAAGTCAATGCCGAACTCCTGGTAGCCGAATTGCGCAATATTCCCAGTCCGGACATGGCCAAGCGCTGGCGTGAAATATGCGGTCCCGTCACCGGGGCGGTGGCTCTCAGTTTTTCTGCCAACCTGTTCCACGGCGGCAAACCCATCTACGTGCAATTGTCTTCACCGGACACGGAAGGATTGCTCGCGGCAGGACGCCAGCTCAAGGAAGAACTGGCCGCCTATCCCGGAGTCCAGGACATCACCGATACTTTCCGTGAAGGCAAGGTTGAGATGAAGCTCAGCCTCAAACCCGAAGCCCGCACCCTGGGCATCACCTTGTCGGACCTGGCCCGTCAGGTTCGCGCCGGTTTCTATGGTGACGAAGCCATGCGCATCCAGCGTGGCCGCGACGAAGTACGGGTCATGATCCGCTATCCGGATGAAGAACGAAAAAGCCTCGGTAACATCGAATCCATGCGCATCCGCACCCCGAACGGTGACCAGGTACCTTTCAGCCGTGTGGCCAATGTGGAAATCGGCCGTGGATTCGCCTCCATCGAACGCTCGGATCGCAAACGTGTTGTTGGCGTTACCGCAGAGGTGGATCAGTCGGTTGCCAACGCCGACGAGATCAACCGGGACCTGCGTCAAAACATCCTTCCCCATTTGCTGGCTGGTTATCCAGGCCTGCATTTCAGCATGGAAGGCCAGCAGAAAGAACAGGCAGACTCCATTGGCAGCCTCATGAGAGGTTTCCTCATGGCCATGTTCCTGGTCTTCGTTCTGCTCGCGGTGATGTTCAAATCCTACATGCAGCCGATCATCGTCATGTCGGCCATTCCTTTCGGAATTGTGGGGGCCATTTGGGGTCACATCCTGATGGGACTGAACCTGACCCTGATCAGCCTGTTTGGAGTCGTTGCCTTGACCGGCGTGGTGGTGAACGATTCCCTCATCATGATCGACTTCATCAACCGCAATCGGCGTGAAGGCAAGGGAATCACCGAGGCGTTGATGAGTTCCGGCATGAGGCGCTTCCGACCCATCATGCTCACCTCGGTGACAACTTTTGCCGGACTGACACCGCTCATTCTGGAAAAAAGTCTCCAGGCCAAATTCCTTATTCCCATGGCCACCAGCCTGGGTTTCGGAGTCATGTTTGCCACCTTTATCACCTTGTTGCTCGTGCCGGTCAGCTATTCCCTTTTGGAGCAATTCAAAAGCTATTTTAGTACGGCCGACCATGATGATGATATGGAAGAGGATCAATTGGAGGGCGGTTCACCAACCGAAACCGCCCCTATTTAACATCTTTTCTGAAAACCAACCGGGGGTTTCAAGATCCCCGGTTTTTTTCCGCTTGTTTTCCAGCGCCCTGGCGTTTGGTGTTTGTCAATCCGGAGTCAGCCGGCTCACCCCACCTGTTCATTGTGGCCGGCTGGCTCTTCCTATCCACCCCTGGAGAGCGAGCAACTGAATGAAACGAACGATCCTTTTCACCATGATTTTCCTGCTCATCGCCATCACCGGTATGGCAGCCGAAGAGAGCCTCAGCAATCAACCCAATCTCACCGGTTTTTGGACCATCAACAAAAAAATGAGTGACGACCTTCAACAAGTCATGATGGAAGCTATGGGTGGCGGCAAAGGCAGTGGTGGAGGCGGCGGCAAAGGCGGGGGTGGCGGCCGCGGTGGTGGTGGTGGACGCGGTGGTGGTGGCGGACAAGGCGGCGGCGGAGGGCGAGGTGGCGGAGGACATCCCGGCGGCTCAGCCGACATGCCCCAAAACTCAAAGGCCCAACAGCGAGCCGAAGAAATGAAAAAACAATACTCCCGCCTGGAAATTTTTCAGGACGGCCATGAACTCAACGTCACCAATGGCCTGGACATCACCCGATTGCTGTACACCGATGGTCGAACCAACCATATCTGGACCCAGCGAGGGGAGGCCACAGCCACCGCAAGCTGGGTTGGTTCAACTTTGGTCGTAAAATGGAAAACACGTCAGGAAACAGTGGCTCGGGTTCGGTATTACAGCCTGGAAAAAGGGGGAAAACGGCTCTTCGTTAGCGAAGAAATCCAAATTCCAGGCAAAGACGAGCTGGTGAAAGTCAAAATGGTCTACGATCGCTAGTTTGAAAACTAGTTGACCTCCGACGCAAAGGCCTGAGCCCTCAATGCAGGTGGAAAATCCGGGTGGGCGTTGCTCCAGGCATCCTGTGCCGTTTTCAAATGTTCACGGGCCTTCCCGGATTGGCCCAAATCCCTCATGACCAGAGCCAATTCCAGATGCAATTCAGGATGAGAAGGATTTGTTTCCAAGGCTGATTCCAGCACTTCCCTGGCCTCTTCCGGTTGGCTGTTTTTTCGCAAGGCACGACCCAATCTGATAGGGAAAAGAGGCTGCATCTCCATGGTGGTTTCATGGGCTGTCCTGAACAGGGGTACGGCAGAAACGAGGTCGCCTTCTTTCTCCGCCACCATCCCACCAACCAAAGCAAGGCTTGAGCGGAATGTCTCAAACTTGAAGGTTTCCACCAATTCAGCGGCCTCGGCCAAAGTAGTTTTGGCTTCCTCAGTGCGCCCCAAATCAACCAGAGTCCAGGCTCGTCCTACACCAACCAACTTGTCATAGGGAGAAATGATTTGGCCAACCAAAAGGTCAAGTCGCTGCAAAGCGGCCTCCGGTTTCCCTGCCCAGCTGACCTGGGGCAAAAGCATGGAGTAGATCAGGTCGGCTTGCATGGGATTTTGAACCTCCAACAGGGTCAGGTGAAACGATTCCAGTACCAGAATCAATTGATCAGTCTTGCCCAACATTCCTGAAAGAGTCATTTGTCGAATCAGAATTTTTAAGCGATCTCGCTCTGTTTTGGCCCGACCCAACTCCTCATCCAGCACCTGTGCCGATTCTTCAAACTTGCCTGATTTGATATCCACATCCACCAAACCCAAAACAATATCCAGTTCACTGGGATCGACTATCTGTGCTTTTTCCAACGCATCTCGAGCCCGGTCCAGCTGGCCTGTTGAACTATAAAAATCAGCCAGGTCCCGGTAGCCCTTGGTATCGGTGGGGAACATTTCCACAAAACGCAAATAGTACTTTTCTGCCTGATCCAGATTACCCGATTGCTGGTGAAGAGATGCGATTTTCCTGATCAATTTCACCTGGCTGGGATCAATGGCCAGAATGTTTTCATAAGCAGTTATGGTGTTGGGCAAATCCTGCCTGATAAAATAATAGAGGGCCTGCATGTTGTAGGCTTCAACATCGTTGGGATAGATCTTACTCCACATCTTCAGCACGGCCATGGACTTGTCGGCGTCCTGTTTCACGCTGTAGTAATACTGGGATTTGATCATGAAGCTGGTGCGTTCGGGAACCCGATAAAGATTTTCCATGGCCAAAGTGATGGCCTCGTTGGATTTTTCAGCATCACCAAGAGTTTGGTATACAGCGAAACGCAGAAAGTGGGCCATGGTATAGCCCGCATCCTTCTCAACGGCATCATCAAAAAGAGGAGCCGCTTTGGCCCAGTCGTTTTCATGGGTGACGGCGATCAAGCCTTTCACATGACTTTTCAATGCCTCCAAATCATTGCTGGACAGCTCGGCTACTGGAAGATCCTGACTGCTTTCCAGATGCGAAGACGGGATCTCCAGGTCCTCCCTGATTTGGCGGGATGTCAGATCGACCAGAGTGAAAATGTCATCCGCTTCGGTTGTCCGGTTGGCCAAGACACGCCCTGACTCACTTTCGTGCAGTTCACTGGAGAAGGTCCAGACCTTGTTCTCAAAATTGATTGTGCTGGTCAGGAAATACGGCAGATGCGCATCGTTGGCCATTTTACGCTGGCGGGATCGATTCAGAAGGTGCCCATCGTCACTGCCTGCGTCCTGCATGGCACCCACCATGGCCATGGGAGTGACCGGGTCCACAAAAACATCCTGATTGAGGTCCAGACCTTGCAGAATATTGATGGTTTCACGGGCCCAGTCGTTTTCCGCATCACCAATATTTTCTGGATAAAAAATCAGAACTCTGCGGCGAAACTGACTCTTGGGAACCACTCTTTCGCTGACGGCTCCATTTTCATCCTGAACTTCGATGGTTTTGGTGATGGCACCCAGATCCTGGCCTCGAAACATGAAAAAGAGCAGGAGCACGATTGCCAGAAGATTGGCCGGCACAAGCACTGCGGGAATGCGGCCCCAGGAATCTCGGCCGGGTCGTCCGTGAACCCAGGCCATAAGAACCACGGACGGCAACAACAAAACCAGTCCAATGCCCACCAGGTTGACCAGATTGGGAGAAACGGCCATGCGGCTTTCAAGAAAATCAAAAAACTGGATTATTCCCCAACTAGCTACAATATAAGCACTTGAAATTTGGGGGACGCGGCGCTGGCGCAACTCCTGAAACAGATTCATTGATGAGACTCCATGAACGGGCGATGAGTGGTTCTTTGGTTGGTGGAATTTAGCATATTGGTGAAATTTGTGTCTACCATTGGGATCATTTTAGATTCAATTGTCCCTTTTGGATCCCACAAATAATGCTAGAACTAAGAGGTTACACCAAAACACCCCTCTTTATTCAGGAAAAAGAGAGCATTGACATGCAATTATTTAATCGATATAATATTGGTATTACTTTTCTCGATCAAAGGGTATTAAGTATGCCAACACTCACCGTTTCCCCGAAATTTCAAGTTGTCATTCCCAAACAAATCAGGGAATCGCTCGGTTTACGCCCCGGTCAAAAGATCCATGCCACCCTTTTCAATGGACGAATTGAACTGATTCCACTTCAGCCCATGAATCAAATGCGTGGCTTCCTCCCCGGTATCGATACCACCATTGAGCGAGATGGGGATCGCTTATGAATGTCATCGACTCTTCCGCCTGGCTTGAGTATTTCACCGGTGGCCCCAACGCCCCTGAGTTTGCTCCGGCCATTGAAGATATTGATTCCCTCATTGTACCGACCCTGACCTTGTTTGAAGTTTTCAAACGCATCCTTCAAATGGCCGACGAGACATCAGCTTTGCGCGCCACAGCGGCCATGCAACAAGGCAAGGTGGTAGACCTCGATGCCATCCTGGCTGTCAATGCGGCCAAACTTAGCCACGATCTTCAATTGCCATTGGCAGACAGCATCATCCTGGCAACCGCTCGCTTCAACACCGCAACTTTGTGGACTCAGGATGGCGACTTCAAGGAAATCGAAGGGGTTGAGTATCGGGCGAAACAATGAAGGGCTACTGGAATTCCGACATCGTCCACCAATCCTTTTTGTGCTATATTGCCCACGGAATTTACGAGTAAGATACTTCCAATTGTGAGGATGATCCTGATGCGCACTGCCCTGCTGGCACTTTTTCTGATTTTGTTTGCCGGAACTGCTTTGACTGATGAGCCCTCGGCCCTGCGTGAAGTTTCAGTCGGCATGTATCTGGTGGACATCACAAATATCGATGAGATCAGCAATACTTTCACCGCCGAAATTGATGTCTTTGTTGCCTGGCAAGACCCACTGCTGGCTTTTGATCCGGACAGTGAAGGCTCGGCCATTCAAGTCTACTCCGGCCATGAGGTGGAGGCTTTTCGGTCAGATATCTGGTCAGCACAGATCTATCCCACCAACCCTGTCGGCAAAATAAGTGCAGGCGGCGAAAAATTGATTGTCCACGCTGATGGCCGGGCCGAACTTTCTGCACGCATCAACACCACCATGCGGGCCCGGCTCGATTTCCGAAAATTTCCTTTCGACACCCAGATTCTGCCGGTCGAGCTGGAAAGCTTTCCCTGGAACATGGACGAGGTGCAACTGATACCCAACAGGGAACGCACCGGCTACGATCAGCTTTACGCATTGACCGAATGGGAAGTTACAGGGCTGGAAATCGAGCAGTATGAAGTCTCGCGAGTGCGTGACGTGGTGCCCTTTTCCAACCTTGCTTTCCATTTTTCAGTGAAGAGGGACTCGGGATTCTATCTCTGGAAAATTTTTCTCACCGTGATGATCATCGTTTCACTAACCTGGGTGGTCTTCTGGATGAGCGGTGAAAGACTGGGGCGCCGGGCAGGTGTGTCCAGTGGGGGAATTCTGACGGTCATTGCCTATCAGTTTGTCACCACATCCTCACTGCCAAGGGTCAGCTATTTGACTGTGGCTGACAAGGTGATGATTCTGTCGGTTGTTATCATCGCCGCAACCATGATTGAAAGTTTGTTGGTTGATGGTTTGTCGGAGAACAACTTTCCCAAAAAATTGAAAATTGACCGCATTTGCCGAGTGGCCTTTCCGGTGTTTTATCTTTCGGTTTTGGCTTTTTTGGCCTTTAACAACGGTTTGTTTGGGTAGAAAACGCATAAGCTTGATCCTGTTAGTTTCTGGGAATGAGGGGATCTGAATGGCAAGAATATCTATTTTTTACCTCATGATGATCATGGTCATTTCAACTTCAACCCGGAGTGACGAACCCGCCCTTCCAGACTCCACCCTGACTGCAACCCAAATCCAAGTCACGCTTCCCAATGGCTTGCGCGCGGTGGTGCAATCAGTGCCTTGGGAACGCCTGGTCCAGGTCAAGGTTTATTACAATGCCGGGGCTGCCACGAACCCAGACAGCTTGGCTGGTTTGGCTCACTTGGCCGAACACCTGTTGACCGACAGCGGGCATGAACATCCTGACGGCGAATTGAAACGCTTGCTGACCTTGTATTCCACCTACAACCATGCTCTTACCTCAACTCCCTTTTTGGTATTTTCGAGCCAGTGTTTGCCTGAGTTTTTGCCCGAAATCCTCGATCTTGAGGTTGATCGAATGCATGGTGCGGTGACGGATTCCATCAGTTTTGAGCTGGAAAAAAGTATCGTTTTGGAAGAGTTGGCTTTTCGGAATCGCCTGTCACCCACACAAGAACTTTATCAAACAACTTTTCAAACTGCTTACCCCGGACATCCTTTTGGCCGGGATGTGGGTGGTTACCCTGAAACCGTGAAACAAACGGAAATAAAAGATTTCCAGAATTTTCAGAACGAGCACATCCGCTCTGAAAAAGCCGTGATCGTTGTCAGTGGCCCCGTGGATAAGAAAGCGGTTCTGGAAATCATTCGGGAAAAATTTGATTTCGGTCCGGCTGCCAAACCATACTACCCCGAACCGACGGATTACCCTCCGGTGGAAACGAGCCAAATCATCGTCGACGCCAGCGATCATTCCGGTTTCAAGGTTTGCATTGCCTGCCGAATTCCTCTGGAAAATTCCAATGATGCCGCTTTAGCCTATTCATTGGATGAATTCCTCAAGGACTCGTGGTTTGGGGTCACTTTGTGGTCAGTGCCCGGTGAAGTCGTTCTTATTCTGTATGCCGAATGGGATTATTTCAGGCCTCCCACTGATCCTGATCAACATTATGCCAGGATGTACCCTGATTTCAACCCAGACCAGGATGCCCAGAATGCATTAGGTTATATGTGGAAAGAATTGGGAAAAGCCTTGCGGGATTTGGAGGATCAGAAAATTTTTGATGCCGCCTGCCAACGTATTCTGAACAATCTTGGGCACCAAGAAGAGGCCGCCGCAACCGGAAGCGGAACAGGGGCCACAATGATCTCTGGCAACTTGTACCTTGCTCCCCAT
>JAUUYW010000504.1 GCA_030590265.1 Candidatus Krumholzibacteriia bacterium | reverse complement strand
GCCCACGTAACGGTGGCCAACGAAGCTGAAGCCGAGCGTTTGAAACGAGCTCTGCCAGGCCTGATGCCCAATGATATCGCCATTTCCCAGGTGCAGATAGTGCCCATGGATTTCAATTCCCGCTTCAGCGCTGTGGCCCGGCGTTACAGTTATCACCTGCTTTTTCGGCGGGATATCTTTCAGCCCAACCATTGGCAGTTGCATCGACCTCTCGACCACCAGGCCATGGATTTGGCAGCCCACCATTTTTTGGGCAGTCACGATTGCGCGAGCATTTGCAAGACAAAGTCTCTGAAACCGGCCGGCAATGTCTGCCACATTGATCTTTGTGCCTTTGAATGGCTGGAAGATTCAGCTATCTTCCAGATTCGGGCCAATCGCTTTCTCCATCACATGGTGCGCATCATGGTGGGCACAAGTGTGGAAGTGGGGGAAGGCACCCGTCTGCCTGACGACATTCCCGGGATTCTTGAAGCGCGCGACCGCAGCCGGGCCGGTCGCATGGCGCCTCCGGAAGGCCTGTTTTTGGAAGAAGTTTACTATCCGGTGATTCCCACACAAGGAGATGGTTCATGAAGTTCTTTATCGATACGGCAAACATCGAAGAGATCAAGGAAGTCAAGGCCATGGGCATGTGCGATGGGGTGACTACCAATCCCAGCCTCATGGCCAAAGAAGGCCGCCTCGATACAGATGTCATGCTCAAGGAAATCTGCGACATCGTGCAGGGACCCGTCAGCGGCGAAGTGACCGCCCTGGACGCCGCCGGCATGATCGAAGAAGGCAAACGCCTGGCCGCCATCAGCGAACACATCGTCGTCAAAGTGCCCACCACCTACGCGGGTTTGCAGGCCACTGCCGCCCTGGCAGCCGAGGGTATCAAAGTCAACGCAACTCTTGTGTTTTCCGCCAGCCAGGCCTTGTTGGTGGCCAAAGCCGGCGCGGCTTATTGCTCACCTTTTGTGGGTCGGTTGGACGACATCAGTGAAGATGGCATGACGCTGATCAACGACATCTGCGAAATCTACGCCAACTACGATTTCGACACCGAAATCATCGTGGCATCTGTGCGGCACCCCTTGCATGTGGTGGACTCCGCCTTGTTGGGAGCTCACATTGCCACCATCCCGCCAGCGGTCATCAAGAAATTGGTGGCTCATCCCCTGACCGACAAAGGTCTGGCCGGCTTCATGGCTGATTGGGAAAAACTGCAAGGTGGCAAGTGAATTTTCCGCGAGGATTATCCGGAGTCCTTTCAGGGCTTCTTCTCGGGGCCGTTTTAGGCGGCGCCTTGTTGATGATCAGGTTTGGTGAGGTTCCATTCAGGAACTTCACTGGATCTGATCCTGAAGAATCCGATGTGATTGCTTCGGTTGAACTGCCTGTTGATGAGAATGGTAATACAGCCAACAGCCAGGGTGTTCTTCCATCCAGCAGTCTCTCCATCGATCGAGGCAATGCCATTGTCCAGGCCACGCGTCGGGTGGCTCCCGCTGTGGTTAGTATTACCGTGATTCAGACCAAGCATGTTCGTGTTCCGTCCATGGAACTTTGGGAGCGCATGAGATTGGTTCCAAGGCGGGAGTACTCTCAGCAGGTGCAGAGCATGGGCTCGGGAGTCATCATTTCCGAAGACGGGTTGGTGGTGACCAACAGTCACGTGCTTTTGGGAGCGGAGCAGGTAATCGTGACTCTCTCGGATGGTAGCCAGTACCAGGCCCAACCGGTGGATGTCATCGACAACTTTGATCTGGCGGTTTTGAAGATCCAGGGCAAAGGATTTCCCGTGGCAACCTTTGCCCGGAACGACCATCTCGAAATTGGCGAATGGGCCATCGCCATTGGATCCCCTTATGGGTATCTGTTGGCTGATACCCAACCGACGGTCACCGTGGGAGTGATCAGCGCTCTGAATCGGGACATCAAGAGCAACGAAGGCGAGCGGTTGTATCTGGGCATGATCCAGACCGATGCCGCCATCAACCCCGGCAACAGTGGCGGACCTTTGGTCAACACCGCCGGTGAAGTTGTGGGCATCAATACGTTTATCTTCAGTGACGGGGGAGGCAGTGTAGGTATTGGGTTTGCTGTTCCTGCGTCCCGGGTGAAGCAGGTATTGAGTGAAATTCGCCGCTATGGACATTACAGGGGCTTCAACTTGGGCTTCACCCTGCAAAAGCTATCCCAGGGAATGGTGGAGTACCTGGGTCTCAACGATCCGGTGGGCTTTTTGGTTTTGTCAGTGTTGCCCGGTTCACCGGCCTGGAAAGCGGGGCTGCGTCCCCGGGATATTGTTCGGGAAGTTGAAGGCCACCCTCTGACTTCAAGGGATGTTATGTACCGACTGATTTATGAAGCCCAGGTTGGCGACAGTCTGGTCTTTCGT
>JAUUYW010000428.1 GCA_030590265.1 Candidatus Krumholzibacteriia bacterium | reverse complement strand
GGGAATCATTGGCTGGTTGTTGCCCACCGAAGCTGCAATATCCGGCGAATTGCCTGGCAATGTAGCCCTGCGTGGAAACGTACCCAATCCCTTCAATCCCCAAACTGATATCCACTTCAGCGTTGGCCAGGAAACCAATGTCAAGCTGGGTGTGTACGACGTTAAGGGACATCTGTTACGCACTCTGGATGCCGGAGTTCTCACATCCGGCGAGCACAGTGTTCTTTGGGACGGCAACGACCATGCCGGTCGTTCGGTGCCTTCCGGCACCTACTTCGCCCGCATTCTGGGTGAGGGGCAATTGCAAGCAGTGAAGATGATGCTGGTCCGTTAGGTCCAACTTTTCACCCAATAGAAAAAGGCCTCGGAGTTGGAAAACTCCGGGGCCTTTTAACTACCAATCAGCTGCCTTAATCAGATCTGTTCCACAGATCGGACTTCAGGAATGGCAGCCTTCATACGCGCTTCGATGCCCTGTTTCAGGGTCATCAGGCTCATGGGACAGTTGCCGCAGGCGCCTTTCATGCGCACCAGCACGATGCCGCTGTCGGTGTTGTAATCGATGAATTCTACGTCGCCACCATCGGCCTGCAGGGTGGGACGGATTTCGTCCAGAACAGCTTCAATCTTGTCGCGCATGGGGTTGCCTTTCGCTTTGAAAACAAGGAGCATCGAATCATTCCATTGGTTAAAAGCTAAGAGACCCCGGCCGGATGTCAACTCCTTGTTGGAAAGGAGGTTTTTGGGTGTACCAAGTCAAATGCCCGACTAAAGGTTGTACCCAATGATGGCTTGCTCTATGATGCGGCCCTTGATGCTCCTGCAACATTCAAAGCTGGAACTTTTTAGGAAGGCACAAGCTCGCCATGGCCAAGGAATTTGCCGAACAACTTTCTCTTATTCGCCAGCTGGCCCGCGCCGGAGGCAAAACTCTTCTTGATAACATCGGGCAGGTGGGCAAAGTCAGCCGCAAACAGGCCACTGAATTGGTCACTGATTTGGATGCAAGGGTGGAAGAACAGCTCTTGCTGGGATTGGGCCAAAATTTTCCCAATGATAACATCCTCGCCGAAGAAACAGGTGCTCAAGCGGGTTCAAGTGGTCGGACCTGGTATATCGATCCCTTGGATGGAACCACCAATTATGCCCACGGACTGCCCACCTTTGCCATTTCCATTGCTTGCGGCACCGCCGAACAACTGGAATTGGCTTGTGTCTATGCACCATATCTGGATGAAATGTATCTCGCCTCTGCCGGAGGTGGGGCAGTTTTGGAACGTCCTGACCATCAAGAATCCAGATCTCTTCATTGCAGTTCAGTAGGCAGCATTGAAGATGCCTTGCTGGCCACTGGTTTTCCATATGTTCGTGATGGCAAGGTGGATCTCATTACCGGATTGGTTGCCGATTTTCTCAAGGCCAACTGCCACGGTGTTCGCCGTGCCGGCAGCGCTGCTGTGGACCTGGCCCATGTGGCGGCAGGCAAGCTTGACGGGTACTGGGAATTGAACCTGAGACCCTGGGATACTGCCGCCGGCACTCTCATTGCCAGGGAGGCGGGAGCTCTGGTCACGGGTTTTGCGGGTGAAAGCCTGCCCATGCATCACGAGTCGGTGTTGGCTGCGTCTCCCTTGTTGCATCAGGCCATGCTGCCGGTCATTCAGGCCGGCCTCAAAAGGTGGAAATCATGAGCCAGGGTGATTTGATGATTTTGACGACAACTTTTTCCGACCGGGACAAAGCCCAGGAAATTGCTCACTTGATGGTGGATGGAGGGTTGGCAGTTTGTGCCCAGGTGGGTGGCAGCATGGAATCGTTCTACCGCTGGAAAGGGGAAATAGCCCAGGAAACGGAAGTGCGGGTCACTTTCAAAATTCTTGGGGAACGTTTTGAGTTGTTTTGCGGAGAATTGAAATTGAATCATCCTTATGATGCACCCCAACTCATTGCCTGGCCAGCCTCCTATGTGGATGCGGCTTACATGGATTGGGCCAGAGGCAAAAGCCCCAATAAGGATGGCAATCCATGAGCGGTGGCTGGGAATCAATCATTCCCCCTGTGCTGGCCATCGGCTTGGCCCTGTTAACACGCCAGGTCATTGTCGCCCTGTTACTCGGCATCTGGACTGGTGCCATTCTCATCGAAGGCAATGCTTTCTTTGCTTTCCTGCGAGTTGGTGATGAGTACCTGCTCAACGCGCTGGCCAACAAGGACCATGCGGCCATTGTTCTTTTTTCCACCATTCTTGGGGGCATGGTTGGCGTGCTTTCGCGCAGCGGAGCCACCGAAGGCATCGTGCATTGGCTCAGCGGCCACGTGCGAGGTCGGCGTGGGGGAATGATCAGCACTGCGGCCATGGGCACCCTTATCTTTTTTGACGACTACGCCAACACTCTTTTGGTGGGCTCGACCATGCGTCCGTTGACTGATCGGCTCAAGATTTCCCGGGAAAAACTGGCCTGGCTGGTGGACAGCACCGCTGCTCCGGTGGCCACTGTGGCAGTCATCTCCACCTGGGTGGGATTTGAGGTGGGGTTGATTCAAGACGCCATGGCCCGATTGAGTGATGGTGGTCAAGCTTATACTTTTTTCCTGCGCTCGTTGCCCTACAGCTACTATCCACTGCTCACTCTCTTTTTTGTTTATCTGCTCAGCATCACCGGCAGGGATTATGGTCCCATGCTGGCAGCCGAGAAGCGGGCAGTGGAACAGGGGCTCGTCTTGCGTCCTGGTTCCCAACCCGCCAGCGATGCCCCGGTTATTTCCGAGGCGGACCGACTTTCATCCGAAATAAAACCTGCTCATCCTTCCTTGGCAGGGGTGCCTATTTTGGCAGTCATCCTCACCACCGCAGGTGGGTTGTATTTTGGTGGCCGTCAGGCTGCACTGGCCAAAGGCATTGCTTCGCCAGGTCTGCGGGAAATCCTGAACAACGCCGACAGCTTTTCCGTGCTCACCTGGGCGGCTTTGACAGGTGCCGTGCTCTCGATATTGTTGGCTTACCTCAGTGGCCGGTTGAAACTGGGTGAGGCCCTTGAAGGATATTTGGACGGTGCCAAGTCCATGGTTATTGCCGTGACGATTCTGGTTTTGGCCTGGAGCTTGAGTGCTGTGTGTGAAAAATTGGATACGGCTGGTTTCCTGGTGGGTGTCAGCCAT
>JAUUYW010000499.1 GCA_030590265.1 Candidatus Krumholzibacteriia bacterium | reverse complement strand
GGCTCCGGCCACCAGGGTCAGAATCAGCACCAGCATCAAAGCCACCATTTTGCTGTTGTTGTTACGCTGAGTCATCATGATCCGTCTCCGTCCCTTTTTCGAAATCCTGTGGCCTTTTGCTGCCGTGCCAGCCACCCTGTTGGTCTATACCCACTATAAGGCAGGTTTCGTACCCGAACAGGCGATCCAAGACCTCTGGCAAGATGATTGAGCAGGGAGCAAATGAAATCAGCATAACACTTTGTTTTCAAACATTTTACAGATAATTTTTTTCAGCAATTATTTCTGAAATTCCCATCTGGCCCGCTTGCCAAAGCTGAGCAAATGCGCAAACTGGGGATTTTCACCCAATTCAGGTTGGAATTTCACCCACTCAACATGCAGAATTATAACACAACAAGGCGCCAAGTGGGGATTTTTTACATTTTATGTGGGGAATTTTCCCAATTAACGTTTTGGGAAGGAACTAATGAGGAGATTTTTCCTGAGCACTAGTGTTCTGTCAAACATGAAACCAGGGATGAGCGGGTTCACGAGTGGTCAGCTGCAAGGCGCGCGAGCGCAGGACTAGCCGTAGCTAATTCAAGCGAGTGCAACGCAGCAGATGGCCGCTCGTGGGCCCGCTCATCCCTGGTTTCATGTTTGACAGAGCACTAGGCGCGACCAAATCGACTGAGCAGCATCGCCCCCATACCAAACAGGTAAGCCACCAATTTGATGCCGGCACCAATGATGACCAGACCATCGGCCACCATCCCGAGAGAAGGAACGAGGCCTGCAAAAACACCGATCAAATACACTCCGTCCAGGACCAAAATGCCCAGAACCAAAACCTGCCAATCCGATTTGCAGGATCCGGCAAACATGGTGCAAATGCGCCGTCCGAGAGTTATGGCCACCACTCCAACGGAAAGCACCGACAGAAGCATCAGAACCACCAGAACCAGCAGAGCCACGGGAATGCCAATGACCGTAAGAACCAGAATGGCAATGAGAATGAGCCCCAGCAAATACAAGACAAATGTTCCGCCCATGCCCACCCAAAGGCTAGACAAAGGGCGATCATTCAAGCGGTCCAGAACCCGGTCAAGCTGCACGCGCGGAGCAATGGCCAGAACCAAAAGAGTCAGTAGAATCACCAAAACCAACTCACCTATCCCCACGAGAAAGCCCAGCAGGCCGTTCTCCGAAGCCAGAATGGAGCCCCCGCTATCCCACCCGGGGAAAGGATCCACCACGACCACGTCACCAACTTCTGCCAGATTATCTTGATCCAATCGACCGCCCACCGTCACGATCTGCCCGGTAACTTCGGCCGTTTCGGTGAGCATCAAATTTCCAAAAACCGTGACCACGTCCCCGTCGACCCGGCCGGAGATTTCCCCATCTCCAAAAACAACCACCACATTGCCGCGCACATCTTCGTTGTCCGCGATCAAAAGATTGTCCCAGACCTTGACGATGTTGCCTTTTAAGATTTTTCGCTGAGGTTTTTGGGGCTTTTCCCCACCAAATCCCCAGGACCAGGAACGCTCAATGTCTTCACTTTGGGATTCGGGCAACTCACTGAGAATTATTTTTTGCAGCAACTCAAAACCCTGAGTGAGTTGCTCGTCCAGATTTTCCGGAATATCAATGATGATGCCTTCGCCCTGGGGGTCCAGCAGGGAGATGCGATTGTTGACAATCTCCAATTCCATTTGGCTGAGTTCCCCACCGATACCCTCGATAATGCGGGTGAAATCATCAATGGTGCGTTCCAGGCGCAGACGTTGTTCCTCGGTCATCTCGATATCGAAATTTTCAAAATTCAGACTGTCACGCAAGCCAGCAATGGCCCGACTGTACTCTTGAATTTCCAAACGCAGACTGTCGCGGGATGAGGAGTCGCCAGAGGAAGAGACCTTCAGGACACGGGGAATTGAAGGCAGTTCCGGTGCGGGAGGGGCTTCATCGGGCTCTGCCTGAACAACGATGGTATCCTGGGAAAAGGCATATTTCGGTCCGCCAAAATCTGACCCGGTTGCAAGAAACAATAAAAAGATGCTCCCCAGCAAGGCATAGACAGGGGCGCGATTCACCACGGAACCGCGCCCTTGAATTTTTCTATCACCTTGCACCGGCATTTTCGAATCAACTTTCTGATTGCTGAGCCAGAACCAACCGACGGCCGATTCCCTGAGCCCGCACCAACAGTTCAGGCACCACCCCGGCAACCACCAGCAAAGGCAGGAAGCTGGAAAGGTTCGGCAGATCCATGGCAACCATGCCCACCAGCGAAACGATTGAAACACCCGTACCCGCCAACCGGGTCACCCGGGAACGGACCAGCACAGGCAGAAATTCCTCTTCCAGATAAACCGGAACCCGTTCGCGCCTGATGCTTTCCATGGCACGATACCCCTGGTAATTAACCGAGG
>JAUUYW010000192.1 GCA_030590265.1 Candidatus Krumholzibacteriia bacterium | reverse complement strand
GTTGTTCCGGATTCACTTGCAAACTCCGATTGAAATACTCAATGGACTGTTTGTAATTGTTGAGGGATTGCAGTGCCAAAGCCCGGGCAGATGGAGAATCATCGTCAGCCAAACTCTGCCGAACTCGAAACATTGTAATATCTGCCAACCACATCTGACAGGTGCCCAGATTGGCCCAAACCCGGAACGAGCGGGGGAATATCCCCACTGTCTTTTGCATGAATTTCTGTGCTTCGACCAGCCTGGATGCTGACTGGTGGAAAACAGAGGTTGCCTGGCCGATCTTTCCGTTTTGTTCCAGTCGAGTCCCTCTGGCCAAATGTGGTTCTACACCCATCATCATGAAGGCACCCAGCCTGGCATTGGCATCCAAATCTTTGCTATTCAATTCCAGGGATTTTCGAAATAGACTTTCAGCCAATTCCCGATCGGGCTGACGGTCACCATAAGGACGGGAGTGAATCAAACCCTGATTGAAATAATCCCGTGCCAACCAGTGGGGATCTTTCAACTGGAACCAATCGATGTTGACCAGGGCCAGAAATAAAACCAGGACGGCCACTCGCCGAATTGTTGATTGCCTGGAAACCGATCCTCTGAGTTCCCATACAATGGCAATGCCGGCTGCCGCAAAAAGTGCCAGGATGGGCAGCAGCGGCAACCGGAAGCGGGCATTCATGAAAAACGGCAAAACCGAAACCACTTGGGCCAGAAGGAACCAGTGCAAAAGTCCCAACCCGTTGTTTTTGCGGTGCCAAAAAATCAGCCCCAGCAGAGAAAACGGCAGCATCAGCCAGGTAGCCGGCCACCAACGGTGCAAAAGAAAAACACCATCATTTTCTGCCAGCCAGCGGGGATTGATGTTGTTGCGCACCTCCTGGGCGTTGACCAGCAGGATGATTTTCTTACCCAACAGCGCAAGGGTGCGGCCGGGATTATTTGCCATCCAATTCAGGGCTTCGGAGGTGAGGTAGCGGGACGCTTCACCCGGTTTGTCGTGTCCTGCCTGGTGGGTCCGCAATTGCAGGTCGTCCCAGAGAATCCCCACCGGGATGGGGCTCATGCCATCAGCCGTATCGGAATTCCCGGCCACCAGATTGGCGCCGAGATTGGCACTGACCAGGGCGAATTCTCCAGAGCGCAGGTTGTGCAGGGTAGCGGGCGAAAGGGCCAACATAAAGCCCGCGGCCAGTACTGCCAGAGAACCGATCCCCAACCTGGGAGCGGTTGGGTTGCGGCCCAAGGCAAAAAACAACCATCCCAACACTGCTGCCATCAATAACAGCAAATTGGGACGCCCGAGAGTGGCTGCACCCATCAGCAGCCCTGCCAGGAAGAAAAATTTCCCCACGGACTGTGTTCGGCGGGTGACGACCAGAAGAATCAACAGAATGGCCCCCATGCTCAAAGCGGTGGTCCAGGTCTCAGCCAACAACTGCACTTCAAAGAAAGGCAGGATGGGCAGAAGGGCAGTGGCCATGGCTCCACCAAAAGCAATCCGGGCCGGGAAAACCAACCGACCCACCGCCAGGGTCAAAACCACCGTGACAACACCTACCAACATCTGCAGCACCAGAATGGGTGTCATGGTCAGGCCAAATTTGTACAGCCAGGAGAGCAGGTAGGGATAGAAGGGTGGTTTGAAGAAGGTACCTGGCATGAAGGGTTTTCCCTCATGGAGGGTTCGGGCCCAAATGTCGAAAAAGGAGGCGTCAACCACGGGAGTGTGCAGAAAAGCTGATTTGGAAGCCAGAGCCAGGAAAATAATCCTGAAGACAACGGCAGTGGCCACCAGGATGAGGAGTTGTCGCGGTGGGCCCCAGAGGGGGCTTGAATTTGGCTGGGAAATAGGCCTGGTGGCAGGTTTAGATCTCTTTTTTCGATTCGCCAAATTTTAACCTCGGTTGTGCCTCGGAGAATGTGTCTGGCCCCAAAATGACCAGTTTTACCCCTTATTTGCGCAGATAAGGGGCATTAAACCACCATTTTGAAGTAAATGACACACAAAATTATGCCAGACACATTCTCCGAGGCACAACCAAAAAATTGCTTGATTTTGGGGTTTCGGTGGGCAAGAGTGGCAAAGGTGAATCATATTTTTTCAATTCTAAAGGGGAGACCAATGAAGAAAATTACTCTAATCCTCCTGGTCATGCTGTTGGCCACCACTGCTGCCCAGGCCAACGACATCGACCAAAAATGGGGCATTGGTGCTACCTTTGGTTGGATGAAGATGATCGGCGGCGACCACGACTACTCCAACATCGACGAAAACGGCGGCTTGTGGTTGCGCCACGGCCTCTCATCCAAATGGTCCTTGGAGGCAGCCTTCCGTTACGGCTACGTGCGTCCCGGTGCGGCTAATGCTGGTGATGATGCCGGCTTCACCTTCGATTCAACCCACGCCTTCTACACCACCACCCTGCACGGCACCCTGGGTGCCCGCTACCACTTCTCGCCGGACAACTCTTTCAGCCCCTACGCCGGTTTGCACGCTGGTTTCATCGACTGGACCGTTCGGGATGAAACTGGCAACAACGATGTGGGTATGGTCCCTGATGGTGATATCGTCTACGGATACGCCACCACCGGCCGCGCCAATTTTCTCGACGGCAGTGGCCTGACCCTGGGCGCCACTTTGGGTATGGAATATTTCTTCAGTGATGCCTTCAGCATGGATCTGGCGGCCCGCTACAGTTATCTGGTTGATAACGATATGGATAACATCGGCATGAGCGCCGTCTGGGGTTCCGACAATGTCGATGCCAACAGCGGCCTGGTGGAAATGTATCTCGGTTTGACATTTTATTTTGGTGGCAACAAAGATAAAGACGGCGATGGCATCCTCAATGATGACGACGCCTGTCCAGAAGAGGCCGAAGATATGGATGGCTTCCAGGATGAAGACGGTTGCCCGGACCCGGATAACGACGCCGATGGCTTTGCCGACGCCGACGACCAATGTCCCGACGAAGCCGAGGATATGGACGGTTTCCAGGACGAAGACGGCTGTCCTGACCCGGACAATGACGGCGATGGCATCATCGACGCCAACGACCAGTGCCCGGATGAAGCCGAAGATATTGACGGATTCCAGGATGAAGACGGCTGCCCCGATCCAGATAATGACGGTGACGGCGTGCTCGACGGCATGGACCAGTGCCCCGATACCCCGGCCGGTGTTTCGGTGAATGCCAATGGTTGCCCCGTGATTGCCCAAATCCAAGCTGTCGTTGTGTTGGAAGGTGTCGCTTTCGAACTTTCCTCCAAAGAGATAGCCAGCGAATCCTACCCAACACTGGACGAACTTGTGGAAGCAATGAAGGCCTATCCTGAAGTTGAGATAGAGATTCAGGGACACACCGATTCCAGTGGGGCTGCCGAATACAACCTCCAACTGTCCGGTGAACGGGCAGAATCGGTGAAAGACTATTTGGTTGACCACGGTATTGAGGCCAGCCGCCTGACTGCCGTTGGTTATGGTGAGGCAAATCCAATTCAATCCAACGATACCAAGGAGGGACGCATTGCCAACCGTCGGGTTGAGTTGGTGCGCACCGATATCAAATAACCCACCACACTCCTGCAGCTTCTGCAGGATGCGGCATTCTGAATGCGCCGACGTTTCATGCGTCGGCGCATCCTTTTTCTCCGCTACCTTATAATACTCGCGAATTACTCTTGATTATTTGGTTCTGTGGGCCAAAATCACCAGCATACGTCGAAGTTCATTTTTCCAAGGGGAACCTCCATGAAAAAAATCGCTCTTATCCTGTTGGTCATGCTTTTGGCCACCTCCACCGCTCTTGCCAACGACATCGATCAAAAATGGGGCATTGGCGCCACCTATGGCTGGATGAAGATGGTCGGCGGCGATTACGCCTACTCCAATATCGACCAAAATGGTGGCTTGTGGTTGCGCCACGGTCTCTCCTCCAAGTGGTCCTTCGAAGCGGCTTTCCGATATGGCTACGTGCGCCCCGGCAGTTCTACCGCCGGCCAGGATGCAGGCTTTACCTTCGATTCAACCCATGCCTTCTACACGACGACACTGCACGGCACCCTGGGTGCCCGCTACCACTTCTCGCCGGACAATGCCTGGAGTCCCTACGCCGGCTTGCACGCCGGTTTCATCGACTGGACTGTCCGGGACGAAAACGGCAACAACGACGTGGGGACCTTCCCCGATGGTGACATCGTTTACGGTTACGCCACCACCGGCCGCGCAAATTTCCTGGACGGCAGTGGCCTGACCCTGGGCGCAACATTGGGTATGGAATATTTTTTCAGCGACGCTTTCAGCATGGACCTGGCGGCCCGCTACAGTTATCTGGTTGATAACGATATGGACAACATCGGCATGAGCGCCGTCTGGGGTGCCGACAATGTCGATGCCAACAGTGGCCTGCTGGAAATGTATCTGGGTCTGACCTTTTATTTTGGTGGCAACAAAGATAAAGACGACGATGGCATCCTCAACGATGACGACGCTTGTCCGGAAGAGGCCGAAGACTTCGACGGTTATCAGGATGAAGATGGTTGCCCGGAACTGGACAACGACAAAGACGGCTTCAATGATGACTGTGACACGTGTCCTGATCAGCCCGAAGATGTGGACGGCTTCCAGGATGAAGATGGTTGCCCGGATCCTGACAACGATGGCGATGGTGTCCTCGATGTCAACGACAACTGCCCCGACGAAGCCGAGGATATTGACGGTTTCCAGGATGAAGACGGCTGTCCCGATCCAGACAATGACGGTGACGGCGTGCTCGATGGTATGGATCAGTGCGCCGATACCCCGGCCGGTGTTTCAGTCAATGAAAATGGTTGCCCTTTGGTTGCCGAAATCAAATCGGACATCATTCTGGAAGGAGTGGCTTTTACTTCCAGCAAAGCCGAACTGCAGCCATCATCTTTCGAATCCTTGGACAAGGTGGTCGAATCCATGCTGGCCTATCCCGAAGTGACAGTTGAGATTCAGGGACACACCGACAACACAGGTTCAGCAGCTTTGAACCGGGATTTGTCCCAGCAAAGGGCCGATTCGGTTCGGGCTTACCTGGAGATGAAAGGTGTGGCGGCCGAGCGCATGACCACTGTTGGTTATGGTGAAGATTCTCCCATCGCCACCAACGCCAGCAAGGAAGGACGGGCCCTGAACCGCAGGGTGGAACTGGTCAGGACCGATTCCAACTAACCATCTGGTTGCGACGTGACGGAAGTGAACGTAAACTTTCAAGAAAATGAATTTTGTCTAACCGAGTGGAGCCAGCGTGTCCGTACAATTGAATGCTATCGTCAGTCAGCGAATCGAAGTGGCTTCCGGTCTGATCGTCCTGCGGGTCAAACCCGATGGTTGGCAGCTGCCCCAGTGGAAGTCGGGCCAATTTGGTATTCTCGGTCTGCCGGTTTCCGCTCAGCGCATCAAGCTCTCTGATGCTGAAGATGCCGAGTTGAAACCCGACAAGTTGATCAAGCGGGCCTACAGCATTTCATCAGCCAGCGCGGAAACAGACTACCTGGAATTCTTCATCACTTTGGTGCATTCCGGGGCCCTGACTCCACGCCTGTTCCATCTGCAGCCCGGCGATCGGGTCTTCCTGGGTGAACGCATCAGTGGAATGTTCACTCTGGACAGGATCCCTGAAGGCAAGAACCTCATCTTCATCGGCACGGGCACCGGCCTGGCTCCCTACATGAGCATGCTGCGCGGAGATATCGAGTGCGATGCCAACCGTCAAACCGCGGTCCTGCTGGGAGCCCGGCACAGTTGGGATCTGGGCTACCGGGGAGAGCTAATAGCCATGCAACGTTTCTGTCCCACTTTCCATTACCTGCCCGTGGTAAGCCGCCCCCAAGAGGAGATTGTTCCCTGGAGCGGCCAGGTCGGGTATGTGCAGGGGCTGTGGGAGAGCGAAGAATTCAGCAAAACCTGGGGTGGACGTCCCAGTCCGGACGATTCTCACATCATGATTTGCGGCAATCCCGGCATGATCGAAGGCATGCTCGAAGCGTTGGCTGCCGAAGGCTTTCGAGAGCACACGAAAAAGGAACCCGGTCAAATCCACGTGGAGAAATACTGGTAGTCAGCGCGACTGCCTCAACTCCACCGTCTCTTCTTTGGTGTAACCCAGAACTTGCCAGTCCATGACTCCATCCGGGCCATGGCAATCGTCACAACTGAGGGCACCTTCCAGGCGAATGGCGTGGCTGATTTCCAGCATGGCGTCGGTGGGCAACCAGCGGGGTTCCATTTTGCGTCCGGCGCGCAAATCATCGAGATCACCTGTGTTCCAGGTATCAATGTGCATGTAGGACATGAACCGGTCCAGCATGTAGATCTTGAACATCCAGCCGTACATCATGCCCATCATGCTCTTGTGCATTTCCGCCTGGGCAGCCTGCCCTGGTTTGCCGTCCCTGTAGTAGTTGGGCAGGTTGTAGGGGACGAACATACCGCCAAAGGGCCCGATGTTGGTCAGATCAATGTGCTGGCGTCCGTTGAACCTTTTCATGGGATAGATTTTGGATGGCCGACCCGCCTGGGCAATGGGCCTCATCACATCTTCAAACCAACCTTCATAATCGAAGTCCTC
>JAUUYW010000135.1 GCA_030590265.1 Candidatus Krumholzibacteriia bacterium | reverse complement strand
GTTTGTCGTCTGGTAATCGGTTTTCCAGGTGCCCACACCAGCGGTGAGACGAGCGGTGGTTGCCCGACCCAGATGAGAGATCACGGCAAGGCGACCATTGGTCGTTTTGGCTTCACCATTGGGGTTGTAGGTGTTGGAACTGTAGGACTCGGTGTTTTCAGTCTTGAGTTTGCCCGTGCTGGCGGCGCCCAACAAGCTGGTGCGGCTGCCCAGACGGTAGGTTGCATCCAAACCGGCCCGGTAATAGGTCTGATCATCTTTATAAAGATGGTCACCAACGGCACGGTCACCGTCGGTTTGGCGGAACACTCCGTAGGCTCCAACATCCAGGCTGGTGCCGCCGTAATTGACACCCAGCAGGAATTCGTTGGTGGTGGTGTCGAAGGTCTTCAGATTGGGAACGGCGTCACCTGTTGAACCACGCAACAAGCTACCCTTGTTGTCGATCTTGCACATCCGGTTGAATCCTAGATCGAAGCCGAAGCCGCCACCCAGATCATAGTCAAATGTGATCTTACCCTTACGCCAATTCAGTTGTGGGGTCTCGGCCAAAGCCGGCGGCGCGGGAGGAGCGCCAAAACTTCTGACGCGCATTTCACTGGTCACATCATAAGAGTTTTCGAAATTGCGGAAATCAAAAGTCAGGCGGTAGCCAGTGGCGCTGTTGGTCACAGCGGTTATACGAGTGGCCAAACTGCCTGGGTTCGAATCGCCATAACCGCGCACCAAAATACTGCGACCGCTGTCCAGAACCTTGTAATAACCGAACAAGCCCTCGAAGATGACGTCTTCGGTGCGTTGCCAGTCTTCGGCATACTTGGGTTTGTTGCCGTGGGGATCCCAGCTCTCCACCGTTGCTGTGGCGTGGTTATCCAAACCAATCAAATCGCCGGTGGGGGCCCACATGCGGCCATCCTGTGCCGGCAGAACTGAGGCCATGGTCGGTGTGCTCAGCAGGAGCATGGCACCGATCAGGACCAGGGTCGTCAATGCTTGTTTCTTCATCATGACATTCCTCCCTTACTGGTCCATGAACGACGGGGCGACGTTCGAGCCGTGAATTTCAGTGTGACAGTCGTAGCAGCGGCCTTCGTTTTGGACTAGACCAGTCTCGACAGCATGGGGGTAACCCCCAATGGACCAGTTCTCGTCGGCGTTGAATCCCGATTCGTAATGGCACTGGAGACACAAGGTGTTGCTGTCGGTGACCAACAGCTTGTCGTGGGTCGAACCGTGCGGTTTGTGGCAAGTGATGCAGTCTTCGCTCTGCACACCATCGTGTTCGAAGACGAAAGGGCCGGCCATTTCAGTATGGCAGCCGAGGCAGGTCTCGTTCAGACCGTTCCAGCCGTCGGTGGGGAAGCCGTTGTGCGGATCGTGGCAATCACCGCACATGATTTGGCCTTCCAGAACACGATGCCGGAAGGGCAGGCGGAAGTCGGTAACCTCCGTTGCATGGCACTGGATGCAAAATTCCGACTCGTTGCGGAATTGGGCAACGGGTTTGGGCTGGACCCGGTAATGAATTTGGTCGGCGTGGCAATCGGCACAGCTGACTCCAGTTCCCTGGTGCGGGCCTTCCGACCAGCCGGCGTGCCGGGTGACGTGGCACTGCAGGCACATGGCGTCGCGTTGGATGCCATCCATATTCCGCAGCATTTCCACGTTGATGATGGCTTCTATTTCCTCATCTTCAGCGTGAACGCTTCCCGGGCCGTGACAGGCTTCGCAGGAAGTGATGTCGCTGCCGGGAACATAAGGATTCAATTCCAGGAGTGAGGGCTGTGAATCAGTTTCTCTTCCTGTTTCTCGTGGCAATCGAGACAGGTTTCAGAACCTACATACGTGGCATCGGCGGGAAGATCGAAGCTATCGGCAAAACCGGCACCTGCCAGGGCCTGCCCGCTCCAAAGCAGAATCAGGAGCGTTGGTATCAGGGTCGAGACTGCGGAACGCATCAGAGACCTCCGTGCTGAAGTAAACGTTTATTTATCTCGTGGATGTTAATTGGTTGTCAATCAGGATGCAAGATAATTTTTTAACAAATTTGAGTACAAAAATTAACAGGAGAAGTCTGGTTTTGTTTTCGGTTTCGGCCTTCCGGTCATTAGATCATTCGTTTCTCAAGCCGAGGTCTTTCAAGAGACGATTCAGGTAACTGCGCTGCAAACCCAATTTTTCAGCCGCCTTGGTCTGGTTGCCCGAGCATTCATCCAGAACCCTGGTCAGAAGGCTGTGCTTGAATGCGGTCACGGCATCTCGGAAATCCAAGTCTCCCAAGCCGATATCGTTGGTGGGATCCAGATTCGGGTTGCGAATTTCGGGAGGCAAAAGTTCCGGCCTCAGAACGTTCCCAGGCGACAAAACCACCATGCGTTCAACGGCATTTTTCAACTGGCGCACGTTGCCGGGCCACGAATACTCAACCATGGCTTTCAGGGTCTCGG
The DNA here is from genome assembly GCA_030590265.1 of Candidatus Krumholzibacteriia bacterium. GTDB lineage: Bacteria > Krumholzibacteriota > Krumholzibacteriia > LZORAL124-64-63 > LZORAL124-64-63 > LZORAL124-64-63. The sequence continues at coordinate 5,892 of JAUUYW010000135.1, read as the reverse complement.
GCGCAAATTCAGGTACTTTGCGTTTAGTCTCACCAGCAACTCTTTCCAAAAAGTGGTGCGCCAGCAAGTCCACATCTTCGGGTCGCTCCCTCAAAGGTGGGACCCTCAGGTTGATGACATTCAGCCGGTAATACAGGTCTTCTCTGAATCGCCCTTCTTTGACTTCAACCGCCAGGTTCTTGTTGGTGGCTGCCACTATGCGACAATCCACGTTCACCGTCTGGTTGCCGCCCACCCGTTCAAATTCCCCGGTCTCCAGAAAATGCAGCAGCTTGGTTTGCAGCTTTGGGCTGATGTCTCCAATTTCATCCAGGAAGGCCGTGCCGCCATTGGCACCTTCCAATCGGCCGGGTTTGCGGGCTACTGCTCCCGTGAAAGACCCTCTTTCATGGCCGAAAAGGGTTGATTCGATGAGGTCTTCAGAAATGGCCACGCAGTTTACATATACGAACGGACCGTCTTTTCGGGGACTAGATTCATGAATAAACTCCGAGACCACCTGTTTGCCGCTGCCACTTTCTCCGGTCAGGACGACGGTTGAATCCGACGCCGCCACTCGCGAGGCCATGTCCAAAAGTGTTTTCATGGCTGGGGAAGCGGCCCTGATGTTGGTGTGGGCCTGGGAGGCCAACGCGTCCCGGGACATTTGCAGACGCCGTCGGTCCAGGGCGCGTTTCGTAACCTGGGCGAGCAAATCAAAATCGGCGGGCTTGGTCAAAAAATCGGAGGCCCCGGCCTTGAGGGCTTCCACTGCCCGAGTGATGGAACCATCTGCCGTGAGCACCACAATGTCTCCAGGGAAATCATCCTGCCGCAGCTGGCTCAAAACTTCCATGCCGTCCATCAAGGGCATGGACAAGTCCAACAAGATAAGGTGGAAAGATTCTCGGGCACAAATGGCCAGGGCTTCTCTCCCGTCGGCAGCCAAACTGACCTGGCAACCCCAATGCTGGAAGCGATCCTGAAGGGCCATCCGCAATCCGGGGTCGTCGTCAACGATCAGGACTTTTGCATTGAGTTCCATTTCAGGCTCCTCTTTCAGCATAACCGGGGCCAGGCAATTTCAAGGTGAATTCCGCCCCGCCGTCGGGATGATTTCTGGCGGTGATCGTTCCCCCCATCAAGTGGGTGTACTCCCGGGCAATGGTCAGGCCCAAACCGTAACCCTTGTCCTTGCTGTGGGGGCTGGGCTTTCCCTGGGCAAAGCGGGCAAAGGGGGCGCCAACTTCCCTGAACCCTGGGCCGTTGTCCCGAATCGTCAAGACAACTTTCAAACCCTGAATATGCGAGGAAACCTCCAGAAGGCCGCCGGGCGGAGTATATCGTACGCCGTTTTCCAGGATATTAACAAGAACTTCCGCCAGTTTGGGACCGTTGGTATCCAGTTGCTGTTTATCATCGGCCATGGTGCACTGCATTTTCACCCCCGCGGCCTCGGCAAGGGGCCTGATGGTGTCCATGGTGCGCGTCAAAACAGGTTTCAGATCGCAAACCTTTGTGGAAATTTCTACTTCGGCCTTTTCCAACCGGCTTATTTCCAGCAGGCTGGAAACCAGATGACCCAGGTGTTCCAGAGAATTGTCCATGGATTCCAGGTATTCTTTTTGCCGGGGCTTCAACTCGCCGGCCAACCCATCCAGCATGTTGCGAATGGACCAGCCTACCGAAGTAATGGGAGTGCGCAGGTCATGGGCCACCTGGGAGAGAAAAACATCTTTGAGGTTGTTCAACTCATCCAGCTGGGATCTTTTCAGGGTTTCTTCCAGGATTTTCTGGACGAGGCCGATTTCCTGCAGCCTGTTCGAGGCCACCCGGGCCACCTCAGACAGGAATTTCAATTCGGATGATACATAGCGACGTCCCAAACGTTTGGGACCCAAAAGCACGCAGCCGACAGTTTTGCCTTCGGCTTCCAGACAAATGCCGATGACTACCCCTTCGTCCACCAAGACAGCAGGGAATTGATCACTTTCCTGTTCCGGGCAAGTGGACTGGTCGGGAAGAATCCAAAGGGAGGATGGGGCCCCTTTGCAACATTCGGGAGTGGTTGATGGCCCAGGTCTGTGGTCTCCAATGCGGATTTCACCATCCACTGTTTTGACCATCACCAGGCTCGGTTCCGGATTGATGGCATCGTTGATTCGCTGGTGAATCAGTCGGGCCAGATCCTCCTGGCTGGAAACGGTTTTGAGTTGCTGCCGCAAACTCAACAGGATCTGATCCATGCGATGCTCAATGCGGAAAAAAGTGCGATCAATCCAAAGACCCAGCAGTCTTCTCAATGGCAAAAACAGGATGCCGGCAAAGACGCCAACCAGCACCGGCAGGGTTTGCATGTAGAGAGGCCAGTGGATGGTCTTTTCCGGCTGCATCAAGGCCGTCGGAACCAGAATTAAGCCCACCATTCCAGCGGCCAGGACACCGTACAAAAAACCCCGGCGCAAAATAATGTCGATATCCAAAAAACGGTATCGGGCCACCGCAAAAACGAAAGCCAGAGGAATGGCCGGTTCGAACAACCGATCAAAATAGGGGGGAAAGGGAGGAGCAATGGAGAACAATTGGGGAACAGTGCGCAGAAAGAGATAGGGCGCGGCGCCCACAAAAAAGCCCAACAAAAGCCAACGGACCTGCTGCCGCTGGCGCCCGGGTTCCAGCTTGTGGGATTGGCTCAGCATGATCAACATGGCCATGACCGCCTGTGCAACCATGGACAAGTCGGCGACCTGTTGGGGTAAATCCAACGCTGCAGCATAGGCCAGATTCGGGGTCTGGAAATACCGACCAAAGGCCACGGCCTGCCATATCACCAATATGGTTGCGAAACCATAAAGAGTTGATGTCAGTATCATGATCAGCCTGCGGCTCATCACCCGTCTGGGGAAAACCAGAGCCAGGTGCAGAAAAACGATGGGTAAAAAGGCCAGACTGCAAAGTTGCGCCACATTCAGAATCATGCCCACCGGTGCCAGCCCGAATTGGAAGTACACTCCACCTACGAGAATTCCCAATCCGTACAGCATGGTGATCCAGAAGAATTGGGAGACGGCCGGAATATGCAGACGGGGAATAAAAACGAAACAGGCAACAAGCCAGAAGAATAAACCACTGAGGCTGGCGATGATGAGATAGTAAACAGAGTAGGCTGGAACGGTGGTGAGGGTTTGTTGCCCGGGTGAGGATACCAAATCCACCTCTTGGCCGGGCTGAAGCCCCTCAACCAGGAAGATCAAATCATCGGCATCGGCAACGACAATCCCTTGGATGGTCACGGGCCAATTGATGGCATCCAGGGGATAATCGGCGGGCAGCTCGGTCACACCGATCTGTCGCACCATACCTGCGATGCCCAATGCCAGCATCAGCAGGGAAAGTAGCAGGTAGTACTGTTTCCTCATCTTGAGCATGAACACTCCCTGGATCAATCCTGTTCGGGGAGTATACTCCATTGATTGGGAGGAATACCAGCCCGCAACCACATTTGGCTTTCACTCCTGGTTGGGGTAGAGAAAATCAGTTTTTTTTCATTTTCTTGCAACCCTTCTTCCCTTTTAACTGTCAAGAGTACAGAAGAGCACCGAACCGGTCGGGACTTTCTCCGGAGAAATTGTGGACGAACGCCAACTGATCACCAAAATCCTTGCAGGTGATGCCGATGCAGAACGGCAACTGTACGATGCCCACGTTGATCGTGTGTACCGACTGGCCTATCGCATGACCAGAGAGGGTGACCTGGCTGAGGATATGACCCAGGATACATTCATCCGAGCATTCGACAGGTTGGCGTCATTTCGTGGTGATGGTCCTTTCGGCGGTTGGCTGCATCGCATTGCAACTTCGGTGATCTTTTCTGGTCTGCGCAAGCGAAAGCGCGTTCGGCAATATGAAACGACAGATGTTGATTTGGAATTGTTGAACTCGGCCGGGTCCCTTGACCAACGAAACTGGGATTTGCGACGACGGCTTGACGAAGCCATCAACAACCTGGATCTGAATCTTCGCATGGTCTTTGTCATGCACGACTATGAAGGGTTCACCCATGGGGAAATCGCCCAGGTAATGGATACCCCGGTGGGCACTGCCAAGGCCAGGTTATCGAGAGCTCGGGAAAAATTGAGAGTTATGCTGTCGGATGCTGATAACCCGGCCGCAGATATGGAGATGGAATCATGAATGACAGGGAATTCAACGAATTGGTGGCCCGGGCGGCCGAGGAACACCAGGCAACAACCCCGATTCCCCGGGAGCGAATGTGGCAAAAGGTCCAAACCAGCCGCCGCCAAATTTCCGGACGACCATGGTCTCGCTACCTGCAGGCCAGCATGGCGGTGGCCGCAGTGCTGATCATAGGCATCGGTATCGGACGCTGGTCGAATCCCGTGTTGGACAATGGTCCGGTTGCGTTGGCGACTTCCGAAATGGATGCTTCGGTTCCCGATCTCTATCTGATATCCACCCTGACACTCTTCAACAGCGCCGATGCCCTTTTGACAGACTTCCAGCTGGGTGGGTTCGAGTCTGAAAACCGGGAACCAACAGGACGCTGGGCAGCGGATATGCTGAGGCAGACCCGCCTTTTGCAAGGCACACCCGCGGGCGATGATCCGGAGCTTGAGGGCCTTTTGACTGACCTGGAACTGGTGCTGGCTCAGATCATCAGCATCGGTTCGAACAACAGCGACCAGGATGTGGCCTGGATTCGTTCCGGACTCCATGAAAAATCAACCATAGACCGTCTGCGCGCCGTCACCGACCGCCGCAACGTTCTCGACCCGCTATAGAAAGGTAATAATCATGATACGAATGCTGAACACCGTTGCCGGGGCCATGGGTTTGTTGCTGATCCTGCTGATTCTTTTGTCCTTCATCGGGTCCGCTGCTGCTGCTGATCGGGAGGCCGAAAAGAAAATCCAAGAGGCCCGAGAGGCCCTGAACCAAGCGGAATATGCTAAAGCTGCTCTTCTCTTCGAGGCGAGCCGCAAGGTCGCCACTCAACAGAAACTGGTGAACAGCGCCCTTTACTGGGAGGCGTTCTCACGCTACCGCCTCAACAAAACTGAAGAATTAAAGATTGCAGCCGAGTTGCTGAGCCGGATAAATGAAAACAACACCGAATCGGAATCAGCAGCTGAAACTGCGGCTCTGGCTTCTCGAATTTATGGTGAACTTGCTCAGCGCGGCGAAATTGCTGCTACCCGGGAAATTCACGAGCGTGCCAGTGCCGAGGAGATGCGTCTGGACACCCGAGTGGCCGCCCTACAGGCTCTTTTGCGAATGGATCCGGAACGGGCCATGCCCATCTTGAAAAAAATCATCCGGGATGATTCTCCCAAAAACCACGAGCTGCGGAACCACGCCGTCATGATCGCCTGCCATCAATACCACGGAGAACTCCACAGCCTGTTGCTGGAGTTGTTGGATACCGAGACGGACCCTGATTTTTTGGCTGAGGTTGTCATGTGCCTGGGTCGCGACTCAAACCCAGAGGTTTCAAATAGCCTGATGGCTTTGTATCACCGCAACATTGATCCACAGGTGAATCAAGCGGTCATTCTTTCCATAGCCCACAGTACGGATCAGACTGGCGATGACAAGGTTTTCGATTTCCTCAGCTCAATCGCCAGGGACCAAACCGCAGACATTGAACTGCGCCAATATGCTTTGATGGCCCTGACCAGGGCTGATCAGAGTGAGTTGGTTCTCGACCTATTGCTGGACATGCTCGGCAGCGAAACCGACCCGGATGTGCTGGAGTTTTCCGTCATGTCGCTGGCTCATCTGGACAATGCCAAAGCCGACCAGGCACTGCAAGCTCTGATCAACAACAAGGAATTGGATGAAGAATTCAAAGCCCAGGCCCTTTTTGCCGCTTCTATCAATGGCCGAATTCCT
>JAUUYW010000241.1 GCA_030590265.1 Candidatus Krumholzibacteriia bacterium | reverse complement strand
GTTGATTTTCAGGATCCAGATATCAACAGGGTGTATTTTCCTCGCAGGAAAATTATTTTGGGGTATATTTTTTGGTTTTTATTCAAGGGGGGTGGGGAATATGAATTTCCCCCTGTGTATTACGCGTGCCACGTTTGTTGGTGCATTTGTTTTGTTATTGATCCCATTGTGCTCCCAGGCAGCCACCATTGTTGTCTCTCCAGGAGAAGATCTGGCTGCAGCCATGGCCATGGCTGCATTTGGAGATTCCGTCCTGGTGGACTCCGGTGAATATGTGGCCGACAATATCGCCATGCCTTCGGGTATTATCCTGGCGGCGCTATCCCAGGACCCGGAGCAATACCCAATTCTCTACACTTCCACAGGAACCACTCTCCTGCGTTGCGAAAACCTGTCGTCAAATACTCAGATCGAGCGTTTGATCTTCGGCCGCATCAATCCTCCCCTGGAAAAATTACCACTCCGGGGAGGAGGAGTTTATTCCGTCAATTCGGCAGTTTCTTTTACTGATTGCACCTTCCGTGATTTGCTGGCCGTCTATGGTGGCGCGGTTTATTGTGCTGCCGGCCCGGCTCCCAGCTTCTTTGATTGTCATTTTGAGGACAACGGGGCCGAGGCTTCAGGCGGTGCCATCTCTCTGGTGGGTGGCCAGAATCTTTTGTTGGATCATTGTCTCTTCACGGGAAATTCAGCGGCTGCCGGTGGCAGTGTCCTGAACGCCGCCCTGGGGGCCTCGGCCAGGATGACTCATTGCACCGTATCCGGCAACGGCGAGGCGCACCAGGCTGATATTACTGTTTGGGACAGCCAACTGGTTGAAATCGGCAACAGCATTATCACCGAGAGTCAGGGCCGTGCCTGTTACGGCGATTCACCCAGCACTCCCTGGTTCCATTGTTCCGATGTTTATGGCAATCCGCATGGTGATTGGGCCGGAGCCCTGGCCGACCAGGCCGATTTGGATGGCAACATTTCCCTGTCGCCCTTGTTTTGTGGGCTCGATGGCAGCAATTCTCCTTTTGAATTGAATGAAGATTCCCCCTGCACTGAAGAAGCCAATCCTTCCTGTGGGAGCATGGGAGCCTTTGGTGTGGGATGTTCGGGCACCACTGGTATGGATGGTCCTGTGGATTCGGACATTACTCAAAACACTGTGCCTTTGGTTACGCAACTGCGTGGCAATTACCCCAACCCCTTCAATCCTCGAACCACCATTGCTTTTGACCTCAGCCACACCGATCACACCTCCTTGGATGTGTACGATCTGGCCGGTCGCCTGGTGCGCACTCTCCACTCGGGAGTATTGACCGCCGGCAGTCATGAAGTGATGTGGAATGGCCGTGGAGCCGATGGCCGCATGTCCGCCGCCGGTGTCTACTTTTTCCGCTTGAAAACGGGAACGGTCATGGACACCCGGCGCATGATGCTGGTCAAGTAATTTGAGGAACGAAATTTTTGTTACGAAAGGGGAATGGGTCATGAAAAACCTGAAAACAAATCAACTGACCGGCTGCCTGTTTGGCCTCCTGGTCACCTTGCTGGCGGCCCAGGCCTGGGCCTTTGATCCGGTTCCCGGAATCCGTCTGGATTTTCCTGGAACGGGGTCCCAGACGGCAGTTGCCCTGCCACCTGGCTATTCATTCCTGCTGACAGTTTGGGATGAAGATGGGGGGGCAATTGGGCCCCGGAAATACCGTTATCTGGTCAAGGAAGCGGTGGTCGATGGAACGGTCATCAACAGCGCCTATTTTTATAACCAATACGTGGATGAATTGGTCTCATTCGATGACCCGCAATGGTCCGACTGGATAGACCTCAATACGGGAACCGAAGAGCCCAAGAGGCTCACCATGCCGATCCTGCCCGAGGGTGGGTTCTACATTTGTGCGGTTCAGGTTTTGGATGCAGACGGCACCGTCAGCATGGATCGCACTTACAACCAATCGGTGGCCAACTTTCATGTTTCCGAGCAATTCCGGCCGGTGATTCTGGTGTTTGAACTTTTCCTGGGAAGCTTCAACAACACCTGGCAGTCGGAACTCGCCAGTGGGCAGCCTTTGAATTTCCAACTGCAGGCCAGTGCGGCTGAATACGGCGGCAGCATTGAATCATTCCGTTACGGTTGGGATGTTATCGACCCCGATGATCCCAATGACCCCGGTTGGGCTATCCCCGCCGGCCAGGCTGAAGAGACCATTGTGGTTCCGGAACGGGTTTTCACCGAAGGTCTTCATTCCTTGCTGGTCCAGGCGGTGGATTCCTATGGTTTTGATCATCATTATTTTGGGTACCTCAATGTGATTCCATTCGTCTCCATCGAAAACCAACTGCCACTGCTGTTTGTGGATCAGGTTGTGGATCATATGTCGAATCGATGGCCGAGTGAGGACAATTCCGTGGCCTACGATCACGAAGATTTCCGCAACGAGTACTGGGATTTTCTGGCTGCAGCCGAGGGTGTTGCGGACTACAACCCTCAGCGTGACCGCCGCGATCATACGCAGCAGGTCCAATACTCGGAAATCGTGAATTACAGATCGGTGTTGGTCACTGCCAGATTCCACACCCAGCAGACCATGTTCAATCAATTCCGTGCTGAAAACGGGCAGGACAAATACGTGTGGCTGGGTCCTTACCAGGCCCAGGGCGGAAATCTCTTCCTGGTTGGCGACCGCAGCATGGAGTCGTTCCTGGAGCCTCAAAATTACATGACACCCTTGATCTTTGATACCAGCGAAGAGTTTTTCCAGATGAACAACGAAACCTACATAGTGGGTTTTGGACTCCTTGTACGGCCCGATGGATCGAGTATCAACCGTGGGGCCACCATGTATCCCTATCTTACTGCAGGGCTCAGTCTTCTGGATTGGTCGGTGCCGGTGAACAAGCATGTTTATGGTCGAATGTTACCGGCCCACTATGACCGGCGTGCGGAATGTTCCGGTATGAAGGCCATGGTGCTGGCTGAGGATTTCAGGTCCCACCACCAGATCAACAGTCTGGTCATTGGCGACACCTTGCAAACAAATCGAGATATTGATTGGCGTGATGGGAATTACAATGAACCGGACACTCTTTTGAGTAATGAATTCCCCTTTACAGGTGACGAATTCATCGACGAAAATATTACTTCCCGACCAACTTTCTGGCAGCGGCAGGATTGTGCCGATGGCTATGATGGATACTGTGTCGAACCCATGTTCCAGGGTGTTTCCCGGTTTGATTACAAGAGGAAGGTCCACTGGGATGCGGGCGATACCGACTGGCCGTCGAATTACTATTCCGACAGTGAACTGGAAGAGATCTGTGGTGCCATGGCCCTGACGAGTCTGGAAACCCCGGAGGGCCCCATTCCCAACGGAACAGCACTGACCAACGATCTGACTTATGGGTACTTGTCGTACAAAAACGTAGCCGACAAACCAAGCGGCAAGGCCGATGCCTACTGGGGATTCGATCCCTACCGGTTCGATCCGGTGGAGTCGAAAAAAGCCGTCCGCTGGGTGCTGGGGTACTTTGGTTTGCCGATGAACCAATAGGGCAGGAATGAAAACGGCCAGTTCCCCAAAAAGGAACCGGCCGCTTCCAATTTAAAAGGGCCGACCAAAATCTGGTCGGCCCTTTCAGTTATCAAACCATCAAAAACAATCTCAACCGTTCTTGGCGGCAAACTCGTCCATGAAGTCAGCCAACGCTTGGGCGCCGGCAACAGGCATGGAGTTGTAAACCGAAGCGCGGCAACCACCAACACTGCGGTGACCCTTCAGCCCACTCATGCCGTTTTCCAGGGCCTGAGCCACAAACGTCTTTTCCAGATCTTCACTGGGCAGACGGAAAACAATGTTCATCAACGAGCGGCAATTCTCATTGACCGGGCTGTTGTAGAAGCCACTGTTCTTGGCCATGGCGCCATAGATGAGCCCGCTGCGATCGGCGGCCATTTTCTCGGCCGCTACCAATCCGCCTTCATCTTCCAACCATTTCAGGGTCTTCATGACCATGTAAATGGGGAACACCGGAGGAGTGTTGTACATGCTGTCTTTGGCGGCATGGATGGAGTAGTTGAGGTAAGCGGTCAAGTTGTCGCTGCTGCGTTCCAGCAAATCATCACGGATGATTACGATGCTGGTTCCGGCAGGACCGGCGTTCTTCTGGGCGCCGGCATAAATCAACCCGAACTTGCTCACATCAATATGACGACTGACAAAGTCGCTGCTCATGTCGCAAACCAGAGGCACATCGCCGGTGTCGGGGAAACTTTTCCACTGCACGCCGCCAATTGTCTCATTGCTGGTCACATGGAAGTAGGCGGCACCTTCGTTGACCTTCAGGTTGCCGGCCTCGGGCAGACTCATGAAGTTGTCATCGCTGCCGTCAAATACCACGTTCACCGTGCCGATTTTCTTGGCATCGGCCAGGGCTTTTTTGGCCCAGGCACCGGTCAGGGTCAGGTCGCACTGTCCGCCCGCACCCATCAGGTTCATGGGCACCATGCTGAACTGCAGGGTCGCTCCTCCACCGAGGAAGAGAATCTTGTAGTTGTCGGGCACACCGTACAGACGCCGCACCAGATCCATGGCTTCCATATGCACCGCATCGTATTCCTTGCTGCGATGGCTCATCTCAATGAGAGACATTCCCTTGCCCTGAAATTCCAGGAACTCGGCAGCTGCTGATTCGAGGGCGGGCACCGGCAAAGTGCAGGGACCGGCGCTGAAGTTGAAAATACGGTTCATGACTGACCTCCGATGAATTTTTCGATGTGATCACAAACCTCGTCACCGATGCGCAGCAGGTTTTCTTTGCTGGATGCGCCCAGATGCGGGGACATTACTACGTTGGGAGCCTTGAGCAGGGGGTAGTCTGCCGGCGGCGGATCTTTGGGCCACACGTCGGTGGCGTAAGCGGCAACTTTGCCACTTTCGAGGGCGGCTACCAGGTCGTCGGCGTCGACGGTGAGTCCACGACCGGTGTTGACGATGACGACACCATCTTTCATCAGCCCAATGATTTTCTCATTGATCATGCCGCGGGTTTCGTCGGTCAGCGGCAGGTGCATGGAGATGTAATCGGCATCGGCGACCATCTCTTCCAGGGTGCCGCACATGGTGGCCAAAGGGCTGTTGTCCACGTACTTGTCGTAGGCGATGACTTTCATGCCGAAGGCAGCGGCGCGAGTGGCCATGGCCTGGGCGATGTTGCCGATGCCCACCAGACCAAGAGTCTTGCCGTGCAGCTCGGTGCGTTTGAGCTCCTTCTTGATCCACTTGCCTTCGCGCATGCTGTCGTTGGCTTTGACGATGTGATTGGGCACGGCGATCATCAGGGCGAAAGCCAGTTCGGCCACGGCGATGCTCGGGGAATGGGGTGTGTTGTGAACGATGATGCCTTTGTCGGCGCAGTAGGGCTTGTCGATGTTGTCGGTGCCCACGCCGCCGCGGATGATCATCTTCAGGTTGGGAGCCGAATCAATGTACTCGCGGTCGCAGGTTGTTTTGCTGCGAATCAGGGCGATGT
>JAUUYW010000474.1 GCA_030590265.1 Candidatus Krumholzibacteriia bacterium | reverse complement strand
GGCAGTGTCAGCAAAACAAGCAGGGGCAGGAAGAAACTCTCGAACATGGCCGCCATGGCCATGAAAATGAAGATGATGGTCCAATAAAGGGTTTCTCGCAGCTGGTCTTCTTCTTCTTCGGTGACTTGTTCCCCGCTCATGTCTTCGGCCGTGTAGCCATAGGGCAGTTCAATACCCTTGACGATGTTGGCAAGAAATTTCCGCTTCATGCTGTCAGTGCCGATGTATTCCCAGTTGATGAGCTGACTGTAGCGCTGATCGTGCCGGGTGATGGAGCTGATTTCGGGACGACTTTCGATGGTGATCAACCGGCCCAGTTGAACTTTTTGCCCGCGAGCAGTGGTCAATATGCGCCCCATGATCTGGTCATACTCAATTTCTTCGGCGTCGTCATAGGTCATCATCAGGCGCTGGTCTTCGCCATCGAGAATCATGTGCCAGGGGTTGTCCACTCCCAGGAGACGGCGGATGTGTCCCATCATTTCGGCCATGCTCAAACGATGCTCGGCCAGAACCTTGCGATTCAATACGATGACGGTTTCGTCGGTGCCGGCCCGGGAAAAACGTCCGCCATCGCTGAGGCGTGCGTTGCGCACCCGGCGGTTGCGTTCCAGACGAGCCAGAACCCCGTCGCTGATGATCTTCAGCTCCTTGCTGTTGTATCCGGTGATGCGCACCGTGGAGTTGCTGCGGTTGCCACCCATGCCGCCTTTCATATAGGGGTCACCAAAACCACCAATGTAGATGAACATGCCGCCTAGTTCTTCGGCCAGAATGATGAACTTGTTGCGGAACATTTCCGGGTAGGCGGAGACCAGAAGCTCTTCGTCGAATTCCATTTCCATATAAGCCTGGTTGTCGAAGGAAGTGGTGCGCATGTGCACGCCTTCGGGCAGGGGCAGAACTTCGTCCTCGAAGAGCTTCATGGTGGCGCTGGATAGCTTGACATCGGTCCCCACGGCACGCCTGAGGTAAACAGTGATCTTTTCGGCATCTTGGGGACGCCAAAAGCCGCCGGTGCGAACCTTCTCGTCGAACACATACCAGGTGCCGGCAAAAATCGCGATGGTCAGCAAAATAGGGAAGATCCAGAAACGGGTGTGGAAGCGGGTCAGGCCATCGACAAAACTGACAAAAACACCCACGGCCATCAACAGACCCAGGGCGGCTCCAACCCAGGGCAGGGAATCTTTCACCGTCAGGAAATCTTTCCAAATCCAAACCCCGGCCAGGCCCACCAGGGCCAGAACAAGCAATCCCAAAGTCCAGCGCCAGAGCAGCGACAAGCCTCCCAGGGAAAACTCGTCATCGGCCGCATGGCTGTTGCGCATATCACTTTCAGCAGGACCGCGCAAAGCCACGGGAATCCAGCCGAAAGCCACAAAAATGGAGGCCAGCATGGCAATACCCACACTGATGGCCAGGGGAACATAAAAAAGGCTCAGCCGATCGGTCATGAAAATAAACGACAGGAAGGCCACCACGGTGGTCAAAGTGGTGGCCATGATGGGGAAAGCCACCTCGTGGGTTCCCTTGATCAGGGCTTCGCGAGCTTCACCCGATTTTTTGCCGGTCAGGCGGCGATGGATGGCGTCCAGAACCAAAATGCTGTTATCCAGGAGCATCCCGAAACAAACGGTCAATCCACTGATGGTGATAAAGTTCACGGAGATGCCGAACAGATAGAACATGCTCAGGCAAATCAGGATGGCCAGGACGATGGACAGGACGACGATGCCTGTCAGCCGCACTCTTTTGAGGGCGATGGCCAGCATCACAAAGAGCAACAGCAGGATGATGCCCGAACGCCAGACCAAATCGGTCAGTTTTTCTTCCAGATCGGCGCCTTCATCTTGATCGATTTCAAAAGTGATGGGGAAGGGGGCGGCTTCTTCAATTTTGGGCAGCTCGGCGCGCAGCTGTTTGCTGACCGTGATGCTGTTCTGTCCACTGCGTTTGGTGATGACCAGGGTGACCACGTTGTCGCCGTTGATGCGTGCGAAATAACCAACATCCTCAAAGTCGGGTTTGACTTCAGCCACATGCCCGAGGGTGATAGCCTGGCCGCCGATGGTCCGCAGCACGGTTTTGGACAATAGCGCAACCGAGGCGCTGTCGCGCACGCTGACTGTGAATTCCTGACCTGCATTGCGAATGGCACCGGCTGGAACGATGGCGTCGAGGGAATTGATCCGGTTGTTGATGCCGTCGGCGGTCAGCCCGTAACGTTCAACCAGTTCCAGGTCCAGCAAAATCCTGACCAGGGGGCGGGCGCCGCCTCGCAGCTCGGCATCCGCAACTCCACTGATGGACAAAAACCTGGGCAACAACCAGGTCTCGGCCCGTTCGCGCAACTCGTTGATGGAGAGGGGAGAAATGAGGTTGAGGGTGAAGAAATCTTCGCTCTGCAATTCTTCCGGAACGAAGGGACGAATGAAAGGCTGGCTGGCCATGGCCGGCAAGGTTCTGCGCACGGCACCCAATCGCTCCGACAATTCAAGACGGGCAAATTCCATGTTGGTATCGCGCTTGAATTTCACGGTGACCACGCTGCGGCCGTGCCGCGAAACACTGTCCAGATCTTCAACGCCATGACAACCGGCTACGGCTTCTTCCACGGGCAGGGTCACTGACCGGAGAATGGCGCTGGGGCTGGCACCGTTCCAGCCCGTATCAATGGACAACTC
>JAUUYW010000085.1 GCA_030590265.1 Candidatus Krumholzibacteriia bacterium | reverse complement strand
TTCTCCTCCTTGGCGGACAATCCCGCTGCCCGGGTGGTTGTTCTGCGTGGAGCAGGGGAGAAGGCCTTTGTGGCAGGAGCCGATATCAATGAATTGGCCAAAATGACTGCCCCCGAAGCTGAAATCCTTGCCACCCGGGGTCAAAGCCTGATGAACAGGATTGAGAATCTGGGCAAACCGGTTGTTGCCGCGGTGGGGGGCTTTGCCCTGGGCGGAGGGTGTGAACTGGCCATGGCCTGCTCCTTCCGGTATGCCGCCGACAACGCCCGCCTGGGATTGCCCGAAACCGGATTGGGCCTGATTCCCGGTTTTGGTGGAACCCAGCGATTGTCCCGTCTGGTGGGCAGAGGCCGGGCGTTGGAATTGGTCCTGACCGGAGGAATGATCAGCGCCGCCGAGGCTGCGGAAATGGGACTGGTCAACAAGGTGTTCAGCCAGGAAGATCTCATGCCGGCAGTTATGAAAGTTGCGGCCGGATTGGCTGAAAAGAGCACCCTTACCCTCCGGATGGCCCTGCAGGCGGTCAATGAAGGTTTGACCATGAACCAGGACAGTGGATGCCGCCTGGAAGCCGCCTTGTTCGGTGTTTGCGGATCATCCGACGATGCCCGGGAAGGTTGTGACGCTTTCCTGGCCAAAAGAAAGGCCGATTTCAAGGACAGCTAGGAGCGTGTCGGGAAACCTCGGACCGAGCCATGTGCGCCCTGCTGGTTCGAGATCTAGGCGCGAGATTGGGTACGTAGCCGTAGCTACGGGCCCGATTTCGCAACGACGAGGTCGAATCAGCAGGGCGTGCAGGGCGATGGGAGAGGTTTTCCGACACGCTCCTAGCAGGGTGCAGGGCTACGGGATAGGTTTCCGGAGGCTCTCCAGGAATCCTCCAAAGACGCTTGTGGCCATTCCGGGTTTTTTTCCTCTGGAATGGTCACCTGTTTTCTGGGAAACATTTCTTTTCTGCAGCCCACCATTGGTTATCTTGGAATGGTCATAACGATCTAGTAACTCTTCGCGTGAGGTGAATTCATGATCGACAAAACCACCGTTGAGGTCCCCACCATGGAAGTCAATCCGGAGCTCTGCAAGGGTTGCCAGTTGTGCATAGGTGTGTGCCCCAAAAGTGTCATCGCCATCAGCGATAAACTCAACAGTGCAAGTTATCACCCAGCCTTTTACACAGGCGAAAACTGCACTGGTTGTTCCCTTTGTTATTATGCGTGCCCGGAACCGGGTGCCATCGTCGTCGTCAAGCCCTAATGCAATCAACCTGACGGGAGAATGTCCATGGCAAGACAGTTCATGAAGGGCAACGATGCTATCATCGTAGGCGCCCTAGCGGCGGGTTGCCGAGCTTATTACGGCTACCCAATTACTCCGGCCAGCGAAATTGCCCACGCTGCCTCTTTGCACTTCCCCGCCCTCAATGGCGTGTTCATTCAGGCCGAGAGTGAAGTGTCCGCCATCAATATGGTTTATGGTACAGCAGGTATGGGTGTGCGCACCATGACCGCTTCATCCAGCCCTGGTTTCAGTTTGAAACAGGAAGGCCTGAGTTATTGCGCGGGCGCCGAGTTGCCCTGTGTGGTTGTCAACATTGTGCGTGGCGGACCTGGTCTGGGCAACATTGCCCCCGAACAGGCCGACTATTTTCAGATCACCAAGGGTGGAGGGCACGGAAACTACCGGTTGATCACTCTGGCCCCCAACGGTCCCCAGGAAATGTGCGATCTTACGGTGAAGGCCTTTGATCTGGCTGACAAGTATCGCAACCCCGCCTGCATCTGCGCCGATGGAATCACTGGCCAGATGATGGAAGTGGTGGAGTTGCCTATCGCCAAGGATCCTGAGTTTGACCATTCCGATTGGATGGTTGACGGCACAGCGGAAACCAAAAAGAACCTTATCAGTTCCATTGTGCTCGAACCCGAAGATCTGGAAGCGCACAACCTGAAACTGGATGACAAGTACAAGGAAATCACGGCCAACGAGGTTATGTACGAAGAATACAAAACCGACGATGCCGACCTGATTGTCGTGGCTTATGGTGTGGTTTCCCGCATCGTTTACAGCACCATCGACCAGGCCCGAAAATTGGGTATGAAGGTCGGCCTGCTCAGGCCCATCACCTTGTGGCCCTTCCCCTCGGAAATCATCAGCAAACTGGCCGAGAATACCGGGAGTTTCCTGGCTGCCGAGCTGTCCACCGGTCAGATGGTTGAAGACGTGAGATTGGCCGTCAATGGCAAAATTCCCGTGCACTTTTATGGTCGCTGTGGCGGCGTTGTCCCCGGCGGCAATGAGCTTCTGGCCGAATACACCAAAATTCTTGAAGGAGGGCAGAAGTCATGAAAGTTTTTGAAAAATCAGATGCCTTCTATCAGGTCTTTGAGCGCAAAGGCGGGCCGGCCAAAGAGGCCACCCACTATTGCCCCGGCTGTGGACACGGAAACATCCACAAAATGATTGCCGAAGCCATGGAGGATCTGGGTATTACGGACCGTACCGTATTCGTTTCTCCAGTGGGCTGTTCCGTTTTCGGGTACTACTACTTCGACTGTGGCAATTTCCAGGCAGCCCATGGCCGGGCCGCTGCCGTGGCCACGGCCATCAAGCGAACCAACCCGGACAGCATCGTGATCTCCTACCAGGGTGATGGCGATCTGGCTGCCATTGGCACAGCTGAAACCATCCACGCAGCCAACCGGGGCGAAAACATTTGCGTGTTTTTCGTCAACAACGCCATTTATGGCATGACCGGTGGCCAGATGGCACCGACCACCATGATTGGCCAGCGCAGCACAACAACCCCTCAGGGGCGCATCACCAAAACTCATGGCAATCCCATCAAGATGGCTGAAATGCTGGCCACGCTGCCGGCGCCGACTTACATCGAGCGTGTGGCCATCGGGCACAGCAAGCACATCATGAAGGCTAGAAAAGCCATCCGCAAAGCTTTGAAAATCCAGTCCGAAGGCAAAGGCTACAGCTTTGTGGAAATTGTTTCTTCCTGCCCCACTGGATGGAAAATGGATCCCGTCATGTCCCGCGACTGGTTGGTCGATGACATGCTCCAACAATTCCCTCTGGGTGTGTTCAAGGATGAAGCGGACAATACGGATGAAGGCGCCTGGGACAGGGTCTGCGATGAGTTTGTTCCTGAAAAAGTGAACACTTATCTGGATCGCCTGAAGTCACCTCTGGATGGCAATGATCCCCAGCCCCTGAACGAAAACCTGCAATGCAAATTTGCCGGGTTTGGTGGGCAGGGCATTTTGACCCTGGGGTTGTTCCTGTCCCAAATCGGTATGCGGGCCGGCCACCAGGTGAGCTGGATTCCTGCCTATGGTCCCGAAATGCGTGGCGGCACTGCCAACTGTTCGGTGAATGTTTCGGTGGATCGCATTGGAACTCCCCTGGTGGATCATCCCAATGTGCTGGTTGTCATGAACCAGCCTTCCCTCGATCTTTTCGAACCGGAAGTAGTCGATGGTGGGACGATCATTGTTGATACCACCGTGGTGGAAGGCCGACCGGACGGGTCACGTCTGAATGCAGTCCTGATTCCGGCCAGTGAGATCGCCGATGAGGTGGGCACGGCAAAGGTTGCCAATGTGGTTATTCTCGGTGCTCTTTGTGCCGCCACTGGTGCCTTCGACGCGGAATTCGCCATGGACACCCTGAAAGCCGTCATCAAAAAACGCAGCCTCATTGACATGAACATGACGGCATTCATGCGGGGTTACGACTTTGTGAAAAACGAGGGCTAATCTCCTCACGACTGCGGGGCTGCTCGCTCCGAAAAAAAGCGACCGGTCCCGCTTCGGTAGGGAGCGGTCGCTTTGGTAATAAACGAAAGGTGATGGTGCGATGATTGTTGGAATTCCCCGTTCAAGGTCTCTTGATGAGCGCCGGGTTGGATTGCCCCCGCGAGCAGTGGGAAACCTCGTGACACCAGGGCGCACGGTGTTGGTGGAGCGCAAGGCCGGCCAGGGCAGTGGTTTCAGCGATGCTCAGTATGAGGCCGCAGGGGCCCGGATCGTGCACTCTCTGGATGAGGTTTACGGTCGGGCCGATGTCATCGTCAAAATGAATGCACCCGTGCCTGCTGAATACGACTTGATCCGTGATGGTCAGACCATCATGGGATTGATGCATCTGGCGGTGGCGGACAAACAAATGGTGGAGGTCATGCTGGAACGCAACTGCACTGTCATTGATTTTTTGACCATCGCCGATGAGCGGGGGCATTTGCCCGTTTTGCGGCCCCTTTCGCAGATTGCCGGGCGCATGGTGCCGCAGATTGCTTCGCGGTACCTTCAGACCGATCACGGTGGTTTGGGCATTCTTCTTGGCGGGGCACCAGCAGTTCCGCCGGCCGAAGTGGTGGTCATTGGGGCCGGCACTGTTGGACGCAATGCCGTTCGCGCCTGTGTAGGAACCGGAGCCAGGGTCACCTTGCTCGATACCAGCCACGATCGCATCAGTGATATCGAGTGGGCTTTTCCGGGAAGGGTTACCACCTTCCGGGCCAATGAAGCTACTTTGCGCAAAGCCTTGGCCTATGCCGATGTGGTGGTTGGCGCGGTGCTTATTCCGGGGGCCCGAACCCCTCATCTGGTGACCAAGGAGATGGTCGGATTGCTGCGGGAAAAAAGCCTGATCATCGACATCAGTGTGGACCAGGGCGGCTGCTTTGAAACCAGTCGTCCCACCCGCCTGAGTGATCCCACCTATGTGATTGACGGAATCGTTCATTATTGCGTGCCCAACCTGACCAGTCTGGTGGCCCGATCGGCCACTTATGCCCTGGCCAATGAAACCCTGCCTTATATATCGGCTGTCAGTGAAGGCAGCATGGATGAAGCCCTTCTAGGGGAGCCCTTGCTGTCCAGTGGGATCAACATCATGGCCGGCAGGATAACCCAGCCAAGTTTGGGTGAAATTCTGGGTCTCGAAGCAGTTGCGGTGAGTGAGCTCATCAGTGGAGGGAAAAATTGAACTGGATGCAAACCTACCGTTCAAGATTGATGTCCGCCGCAGAGGCCGTGGCCGGTATCAGGTCCGGGGAGAATGTCTACCTGGGGTCCGGTTGCGCCGCTCCCCATGCTCTGATCAGCGCCATGACCGGGCGGGCCGATGAACTGCAGGACGTCACCGTCATTCATCATCTGACCTTGGGCGAAGCTCCTCATGTGGCCCCTGACATGAAAGGCCATTTCCGTTGCAACGCCTGTTTCGTGGGGTCGAATATGCGAGAAGCCGTCAACCAGGGGCGGGTTGACTACGTGCCTGTGCATTTGCACGAGATGGCGCGGATGTTCAAGCGGGGGGTGGTGCCTCTGGATCATGCCATGGTTATTCTGAGTCCCCCGGATGAGCATGGTTTCTGCAGTTTCGGCATCGAGGTGGGTGTGACCAAGCCGGCGGCCCTGTCCGCCAAGCACATTATCGCTGAAGTGAATCGGCAAATGCCGCGCACCCTGGGCGATAGTTTTATCCATGTCTCAAAAATCGATGCCTTTGTGGAAGTGGATCGCGACCTGGACGAGTTTCGGCCCGAGCCGCCCACCGAGGTGGAAAAAAGCATCGGCCGCAACGTGGCTTCGCTGATCCAGGACGAAGCCTGCCTGCAGCTGGGTCTCGGCTCCATCCCCAACGCCGTGCTCGACTTTCTGGATGATCGCAAGGATCTCGGTGTGCACACTGAAATGTTCACCGAAGCTCTGCCCCATCTGGTGGAAAAGGGAATTGTTACCGGGGAGAAGAAAAATTTCCACCCGGGCAAGGTTGTTGCCGGTTTCATTATGGGGACGCGCGATGTGTACGACTTTGCCCACGACAATGCCTTCGTGGAATTTCATCCCACGGACTATGTCAACCATCCGGTCAACATTGCCCGCAACGACAACATGGTTGCGGTGAACAGTGCCATCCAGGTGGATCTCACCGGACAGGTTTGTTCCGACTCCATTGGAGAAACTATTTACAGTGGGTTTGGCGGCCAGGCCGACTTCATGCGTGGTGCTGCCATGAGCAAAGG
The DNA here is from genome assembly GCA_030590265.1 of Candidatus Krumholzibacteriia bacterium. Lineage (GTDB taxonomy): Bacteria > Krumholzibacteriota > Krumholzibacteriia > LZORAL124-64-63 > LZORAL124-64-63 > LZORAL124-64-63. The sequence goes on along the minus strand of JAUUYW010000085.1, from coordinate 4,660 downwards.
TGGGTTGCCGATTATTGCTCTGCCTTCAACCACCAGCGATGGGGTTCTTTCACGCATCACTCCAAACCTGGATCATGGGGCCGGTGTGGTCATTACTCGAGCCGACCTGCATGTTTTGGTGACTGAGTATGGAGTGGCCCACATGTTGGGACGCAATGTGCGGCAACGGGCCGAGGCTCTGATCAGTGTGGCGCATCCGGACTTCAGGGAATCATTGTTGGCTGCGGCCCACCAAAGAGGGCTGTTCGGTAGGCTTTTCAAGGGAGGCGGACCCAACTCCTAGTCTATCATCATGGTTGCGAAAGCTTTTTCGAACTATATTCTTCTCGCTACCAGCTATTGACAAAAAGACAAAGCTCTGACAAATTGTCCTGGCCAATAGCCATTATTTGCAGGAGAAAATTGATGAATGATTCCAGCCGGAACGATGAAAGCGGACAGGCCGCTTCTGAATCCAACTCAACGCCTTCCGAAGATTCCAAGGCCACCATTCTGGTAGTTGACGATGAAGTCGAACTGTGTCGCGCACTGAGTAAGCTTTTGCGTCGCAATGGATATCATGTTTTGACCGCACCCAATGGTGAGGAGGGCTTGCTGATACTTCGCCAGCAAGAGGTGCACCTCGTTCTCTCAGATCTGCAAATGCCCCGCATGGGGGGGATCGACTTGTTGAAGGCCGCCCAGGTAATATCTCCCGCCACTGAATTTGTGATCATCACCGGACACGGCACCATCGAAACCGCCGTGGGGGCCATCAAGAATGGTGCTTACGATTTTATTGAAAAACCATTCAGCACCACCACCACCTTGAATGTTGTGGGCAAAGCCCTGGAAAAACAACAACTGTTGGCGGAAAACCAGGATCTAAGGAAACGCCTGGAAAAGATCCAGGGCGCGGGCAACATCATTGGCAACAGTCGTCTCATGCAGCAGGCGCTGGATACTGCCCGGCAGGTGGCCACCAGCACCGCAACGGTTTTGTTAACCGGGGAAAGTGGCACTGGAAAGGAAGTTTTCGCTTCGGCTCTGCATCGCTGGAGCGATCGTTCCACCAAGGCCATGATAAGGGTCAGTTGTGCAGCCTTGCCTGAAACCCTTCTTGAAGCTGAACTTTTTGGATACGAGCAGGGTGCTTTCACGGGGGCCGTGGGGCAGAGGAAGGGCCGCTTTGAGGTGGCTGACGGTGGTACGTTGTTTCTGGATGAAGTTGGCGAAATGACCATGACCACCCAGGTCAAACTGTTGCGGGTTTTGCAGGAGGGTGTGGTGGAGCGTTTGGGCGGCAACATTCCCATGGATGTTGATGTGCGCATCATTGCCGCCACCAATGCCAATCTTGAGCAACGGGTGGCCGACGGAAAATTCCGTGAAGATTTGTATTATCGGTTGAATGTGATCAACCTGGAATTGCCTCCGCTTCGGTTGCGGGAAGGTGATGTTGTTCTTTTGGCCAATTTTTTCCTCCAGAAGTACAACGAGCGCAACAATAAAAATATTGGAGGATTCTCCGCTTCAGCCGGCGAAGCCCTCAGTCGTTACTCCTGGCCCGGAAATGTGCGGGAGTTGGAAAATGCCATCGAACGGGCGGTTGTCATGAGCCGGGACGATATTATCGATTCGGCCTCCCTGCCCCGCAGCGTTGTGGAGGGAAGACAACGATTCGACACCCTTTCTTTGCCTGTGGGCACCACTCTCAAGGAAGCGGAAATGGCCCTTATCGAAGCCACTCTGGAAAGCACCAATGGGGACAAAGAGACTGCTGCGCGCATTTTGGGCATCGCTTCTCGCACCATCTATCGAAAAATCCAGTAAATGGCCAGTATTTGGGTGGTCAGGCTCCTTGACCGTGTTTTTGGTGGCAGCTATATTGTCGCCCACGTCGCGAGAGTGGCGGAACTGGCAGACGCGCAGGATTTAGGTTCCTGTGGGGAAACCCGTGGGGGTTCGAGTCCCCCCTCTCGCACCATTATTTTCCGGACCCAAACCATGGGTTCTGAATGGATCCCGAATCTTGATCAAAGTGAGGAATGTCTCTCATGTCCGAAAACCAGCAGCCTCAGCAAGGCCCCATCAAAACCAGCGTTGAAGCACCAGAATCCTGGCAACGGGTGGTCAAAATCGAAGTTGCGCGGGAAATGTTCGACAAGGAGTATTCCCAACTGCTGAAGAAGGCGACCAAAAAACACCAGAAACCTGGTTTTCGCAAAGGGCGCACCCCCAGGGCCATGGTGGAGCGTGAAATTGGCGATATGATTCGGATGGAGGCCACCGAAGAGCTGATCAAGCAAGCCTGGATGATTGGTTTGCTGGAAAACAAGTTGCAGCCCCTCACCGATCCGGCCCTGGAAAATTTCAAATTTGAAGACGAAGGTCCCATGACCTTCGACCTGATGGTTGAAATCCGCCCCGAAGTGACCGCTGAGATTTATGAAGGCATCGCCGTGAAGCAGCGCGAGGTCAAAGTGGAAGATAAAGATGTGCAGGAGGTTCTGGAACGCCTGCAGGAGAGTAAGGCCACTTTCGTAAAAGTGGATCGGCAAGCCCAAAAAGATGACCAGGTTCTTCTGGATCTGGTGCCCCAGGCCTGGGATGGTGAGCCCGACAGTGGCAAGCGCATAGACGACCAGCGCCTTATTGTAGGAGGGGAAGGCAATCTTGAAGCCTTCAATGAAGGGCTTCTGGGGATGAGCGCCGGTGAAGAGAAAGAAATCTCCGTAGCCTATCCCGATGAGCACCCCAACGAAAATTTGAAGGGCCAAACTGTGGCTTTTCAGTGCATCGTCAAGGAGATTGCGGCCAAGGTTGTTCCCGAATTGAACGATGAATTGGCAGCCTCTGTTGCCGATGGCAAGTCTCTTGAAGAGTTGCGCACCGAAGTTCAGGCCGACCTGGAGAAAGAAGCGGACCGCCGTGTGAGTCAGGAAATGGATCAGCAGATCCTGGCGGCCGTGGTTGCGGGCAACGAACTGGACCTGCCGCCATCCATGGTGAAAAACTACTTGGAAAGTGGCATTGAAGAGCTGCACCGCCGCAATTTGCAGACCGGACGGCCCAACAGCGAAGAAGAAGATGCCGAATACCGTGAAGTTGGCAAACCTCATGCAGAGACGGCTCTCAAGGGTATGCTGCTGCTCGAAAGCATTCGTGCCAAGGAAGAAATCAAGGTCACCGACGAAGATGTCGATGATCGCATTGAAGAAATTGCTCTTGAGAACAGTTTCGATGTTGACCAGTACCGGGAATTCGTCAACAGTGGCGAGGAGAAGCAACGTCTGGAGTATGACCTGATGGAGCGTCGCACTTATGACTTCTTGATGTCCCGGGCCGAAGTCACTACTGTCCCCGCAGATACGGATATCTTTGCCAAAGAGGAGAAATAATGCTGGTACCAATGGTAGTCGATCAGTCCAGTCACGGTGAACGGGCTTTCGACATTTATTCCCGACTTTTGAAAGATCGCATCATCTTTCTGGGCACACCGGTTGATGACAATATCGCCAATCTGGTTATTGCCCAGTTGCTGTTCCTACAGGCCGAAGACCCCGAACGGGACATCTACCTGTATATTAACAGCCCCGGTGGCAGCGTGACCGCTGGTCTTGCGATCTATGACACCATTCAGTACATTTCCAATGATGTAGTGACCATCTGCATGGGCCAGGCCGCCAGCATGGGCGCGGTGCTTCTGGCTGCCGGTGCGGCCGGAAAACGCTCGGCTCTGGTCAACTCCCGGGTGATGATTCATCAGCCCCTTGGCGGGACCCAGGGCCAGGCCAGCATGCTGGAAATCTACACCAAGGAAATTCTGAAAATCAGGGACAAGTTATATGATATACTGTCCCTTCACACTGGCCAAAAACATGAAAAGATTGCCGATGACAGTGACCGTGATTTCTTTATGTCTGCTGAAGAGGCTTTAAAATATGGACTGGTCGACAAGGTGATCAAAAGTCGCACAGAGGTTGAGAACATCGACGGCGACAAAAAAGACAAAAAGTAACAGCTGAATACCGGGAACCAATGGTCTCGGTTTGGGGTTCAGGTTTTGGTCGGGTCAGCCGGCCAAAACCACCATCCGGAGGAAAAATGAAGCGTCGTCAGAATGGCAGCCCGCAGATGATCAAGTGTTCTTTCTGTGCCCGTGGGCAGGACGAGGTGGCAAAGCTTGTCGCCGGTCCATCCAGCGTTTACATCTGCAGCGAATGCATCAAGTTGTGCAACGACATCCTGGAGGGTGAACTCCTGGATGAAGCCACTCTTGCTCCCCCTTCTTTTCCCAAGCCCCAGGAAATTCGTGACCACCTGGACCAGTACGTCATCAGCCAGAGTGAAGCCAAAGTCAGTTTGGCGGTGGCTGTTTACAATCACTACAAGCGGATCCACCAGATGAAGACCAGCGATGGTGTGGAAATCGACAAGAGCAACATCCTCTTGCTGGGAAATACCGGTACCGGTAAAACTCTCATGGCCCAAACCCTGGCCCGTTTCCTGAACGTTCCTTTTGCCATCGCCGACGCCACCGCCCTGACCGAAGCCGGTTATGTGGGTGAGGATGTGGAGAACATTCTGGTTCGGCTGCTTCAGTCTGCAGACTACAATATTCCGGCTGCCGAGCAGGGAATTGTTTACGTGGATGAAATCGACAAGATCGGGCGCAAGA
>JAUUYW010000199.1 GCA_030590265.1 Candidatus Krumholzibacteriia bacterium | reverse complement strand
GATCTATGATACGATTCAGTACATTTCCAATGATGTGGTCACCATTTGCATGGGACAAGCCGCCAGTATGGGAGCGGTTCTTTTGGCAGCCGGCGCAGCTGGCAAACGCTCGGCTCTGGTCAATTCCCGGGTGATGATCCATCAACCCCTCGGTGGAAGCCAGGGACAGGCCAGTATGCTTGAGATCTATACCAAGGAAATCCTGAAGATCCGGGATAAGCTTTATGACATCCTGGCTCTTCATTCCGGCCAATCCCATGACAAAATTGCCAAGGATAGTGACCGGGACTTTTTCATGTCAGCTGATGAAGCGAAAGAATACGGGCTGGTCGACAAAGTGATCACCAGTCGCACAGAGATGGAAAGCATCGATGGTGACGGCAAAGATAAAAGCAAAGGCAAGAACAAGAAGAAGTAGGATTACGGGAAGAAGTCAGATCCAGGATTCGATGCCACGGGGAACCTAGTTTCCGTGGATGTGTTAAGGTTAGGGTCGGAGACAATTCGGCTGGAGCCGTCAACCGGAGGAACCATGAAACGTCGTCAAAACGGCAGCCCACAGATGATCAAATGTTCGTTCTGTGCCCGCGGGCAGGATGAAGTGGCGAAGCTTGTCGCCGGCCCCTCCAGTGTTTATATCTGCAGTGAGTGTATCAAACTGTGCAACGATATCCTCGAAGGCGAACTTCTGGACGAAGCCAGCTTGGCGCCGCCGTCCTTCCCAAAGCCACAGGAAATCAACGAATACCTGGATCAGTACGTCATCAGCCAGAGCGAGGCCAAGGTCAGTCTGGCCGTTGCCGTGTACAACCACTACAAGCGAATCCACCAGAAGAAAACCAACGATGGGGTGGAAATCGACAAGAGCAACATCCTGCTGCTGGGAAACACCGGAACCGGAAAAACCCTGGTGGCCCAAACACTGGCCCGTTTCCTGAACGTGCCTTTTGCCATTGCCGATGCCACCGCCCTGACTGAAGCCGGTTACGTGGGCGAGGATGTGGAGAACATTCTGGTCCGTTTGCTGCAGGCTGCCGACTACAACATCTCGGCCGCCGAGCAAGGGATTGTTTATGTGGATGAGATCGATAAAATCGGTCGCAAAAGTGGCAATCCATCCATCACCAGGGATGTGTCCGGTGAAGGTGTCCAACAGGCTCTGCTAAAAATCCTGGAAGGCACCGTGGCCAACGTTCCGCCCCAGGGAGGGCGCAAGCATCCTCAACAGAAATACCTGGAAGTGAACACCAAGAACATCCTGTTCGTTTGTGGTGGTGCGTTTCAGGGGTTGGAAAAAATTGTTGAACGCCGGGTTGGGCGCAATGTTTTGGGCTTCGGTCGCACTGAGGAATTTAACATCAGCGAAGAACGGGAAGAATTCCTGGGACTGGTTGAAAGCCAGGACTTGATGAAATTTGGACTCATCCCGGAATTGATCGGTCGCTTGCCCGTGGTCACCCACATGCACGAACTCGACCGGGACGATATGGTGCGCATCCTGCAAGAGCCCCGCAACGCTCTGATCAGGCAATACCAAAAGCTGATGGACATGGAGGATGTCAAGCTTACCTTTGAGCCAGGAGCCCTGGAAGCCGTGGCCGATCTGGCCGTGCAACGAAAGACCGGCGCCCGGGGGTTGCGTTCCATTCTTGAAGGGATCATGCGCGATACCATGTTCTCGATTCCTTCTTTGGACGATGTGCGGGAAGTCATCGTCAGTCGTGAAATCGTCGAACTTGGTTTGCAGCCTCAGATAATCACGGGTGATCCTTCGGACGAAATCAAGGAAGCCTGATTTTTGCAATGAAGAGCCCGGGCCAACCGGTTCGGACAGTGGCGGACCTCCTTCGGGATGTCCGCCAGATTTTTGAAAAGCAGTCATTTCAAGGAGTGGCATGAACACCACCGATTTTATTGTAGAACGGGATGGAGAAGATCTTCTGCTTCCCGGAAGCCTGCCGGTATTGCCTCTGCGCGATGTGGTTGTGTTTCCTTATATGGTCACACCTTTGCTGGTGGGACGGCCTCGCTCAGTGGCCGCCGTCGAAGCAGCCATGGAGCGCCAAAAATATCTCTGTGTGGTGGCCCAGACGGAGCCTGAAACCGAAGAACCCACCGTGGATGAACTTTACACCGATGGAACTGTGGTGAAGGTTCTGCAGATCATTCGCACTCCGGATGATACCCTGAAAATTCTGGTTGAAGGTGTGGCCCGGGTCACCGCCTATGAAATCATGGCAGGTGAAAGCTATCATGAGGCCTTGGTTGAACCGGTGGTTGAAGATCTGACTACCAGCACCGAGACCGAAGCCTTGAGCCGTTCCATCAAGGAACGTTTCAAGGAGTATGTGCGCCTCAACAAGCGGCTTCCGGATGAGGTGTTGCTTTCGGTTCTGAACATGGAAGAGATCGGGCGCATGGCCGATTCCATCAGTGCCTATATCCTGGGCAAGGTGCCCTTGAAGCAGGAACTCCTGGGTGAAGCAAGTCTTTTGCATCGCCTGCGAAACATCAACCAGGTTCTGGCCAACGAGTTGGAAATCCTCAAGGTTGAGCAACGCATCGATCAGGAAGTGCAAAGCCAGGTCCATAAAAACCAGCGCGATTTTTATCTCAATGAACAGCTGCGGGCCATTCGCAAGGAGTTGGGTTATACCACCGATGAAGATTCAGAAATCGAGGAGTATTCCACCAAGGTTGAAAAGAGTGAGCTGAGCGACGAAGCCCGCGAAATTGCTCGCCGAGAGATCAGTCGTCTTGATCGCATGCCACCCATGAGTCCGGAAGCATCCGTGGTTCGCAACTACCTCGACACCCTGCTGGCCCTGCCCTGGAAGGAAAAAAGCAAAGATCGTTTGGATACCAAGCTGGTCAAAAAACGGTTGGACGCGGACCACTACGGATTGGAAAAGGTCAAGGAACGCATCCTTGAATTTCTGGCCGTTTACAAAATGACCAAGACCATGCAAGGCACTATTCTTTGTCTGGTCGGCCCACCGGGCGTGGGCAAAACCAGTCTTGGGCGCAGCATCGCCGAGAGCATGAATCGAGAGTTTGTTCGCATCAGCCTCGGTGGCGTGCGCGATGAAGCGGAGATTCGCGGCCATCGCCGCACCTATATCGGCAGCAAGCCCGGCCGCATCATTGAGTCGTTGCGCAAAGCAGGCACACGCAACCCGGTCTTTCTATTGGATGAGATCGACAAGATGGGCAACGATTTCCGCGGCGACCCAGCTTCGGCACTTCTGGAAGTTCTGGATCCGGAGCAAAATTCCAGCTTCAGCGATCATTATCTGGAGGTGGAATTCGACCTCAGCAATGTCATGTTCATCACCACGGCCAACAGTCTGCACACCATCCCGGCGGCTTTGGAAGATCGCATGGAAGTCATCCGCATACCCGGCTATCTGGAGCATGAGAAGTTGATCATTGCCGAGCGCTTTCTGGCACCCCGGCAGATGAAACGCAACGGTGTAGACCAGTGGAAGGGTGGCTTCAAAAAAACAGCAATCCAGGAAATTATTGACCACTACACGCGGGAATCTGGTGTTCGCAATCTGGAACGGGAAATTGCCGGCATTTGCCGGAAAGTGGCCAAGAGCAAGGCTGAAACCGGTCGCTTTCCCACGGCAGTTACTGGAAAAGGTGTCGAAAAATATTTGGGCATGGCCAAATTCCGGCGCCGGGTTGTGGATCGCAATCCTGAAGTCGGTGTGGTGCTGGGTCTGGCCTGGACCATGGCCGGCGGGGAAATCCTGGAAGTTGAAGTGGCTGCGGTGCCGGGAAGTGGCAAAGTGACCATCACCGGAAACCTCAAAGAGGTCATGAAGGAATCCGCCGAAACGGCTCTCAGCTTTTCGCGGGGGTTGTGCAGAGAAATGTCGGGGGAGTGGTTCAAGGAAAATCAGATTCACATTCATATCCCCGAAGGCGCCATCCCCAAGGATGGGCCCAGTGCCGGTATCGCCATGGCCACAGCCATGGTATCGCTTCTGAGGAATATTCCGGTTCGCACGGATGTGGCCATGACGGGGGAAGTAACCCTCAGGGGAAAGGTCCTGCCCATTGGAGGACTCCCCGAAAAGGCGGTGGCGGCCATCAGGGCTGGCAGCACACACCTCATCATTCCCCGGGACAACGAACGTGATTTTCGCGAACTGGCTCCAGAAATCAGGGATCATTTGACTGTTCATTTGGTGGAGGAAATGGATCAGGTTCTGGAGCTGGCCCTGGTTTTGCCTAAAAAGAGCAAACGGACCAAATCTACCGGTATCAAAAAATCCAGGAAAAGGAAGTCTTGATCCATGGAAGTCCAGTTCATCACCAGCAGCCCGGATTTGAAGGGTCGTCCTGAATTGATTTTGCCCGAGTTTGCCTTTATCGGGCGAAGCAATTGTGGCAAATCATCCCTCATCAATCATTTCCTGGACCGAAACAAAATTGCCAAGACCAGCGGCAAACCAGGGAAAACCCGGCTCCTGAATTACTTCCTGGTGGAGGAAAGCTACTATTTGGTGGACTTGCCGGGGTATGGCTTTGCCAAGGTGAGCAAGGATATGCGTGCCCGTTGGAAGGAATTGTTTAAAAAATTCCTGACTGATGATGAGCGTCCTTTGGCTGTCTTTCATTTGCTCGATTCGAGGCACAAGCCGACCAAGGAAGACGTGGAATTTTCCCGACTGCTTCAGGACTCGGGGCATCCCTTTGCCATTGCCGCCACCAAAATCGATAAAGTGGGAACCAATGTTCGCCCCGCACACTATCAGGAAATCATTGAAACTCTGGGAGTAAGCTCCGAAATTCCCTTTTTCCCCACCACTGCGGCCAAACGCCAGGGACGGTTGGAGATGTTGGCTTGGGTGGATGCTCTGCTTGAAGCATACGAACAGCCAGAGTGATTTGACGGCTCCCCTTCCGGGAGAGTATAATGTCGTGCGAACAAAAGGTCCGAATTGACGATCCACTTTGCCCTGAGACTAGGAGGGTCCGGGATTTGATCCCGAGGAGTGTATGAAACCAGAATTCCTCACCACTGCCAAACGGTGTTTAACCGTATGGGCCGTCATGGCGACGGTCATGGTGTGGAGTTCGGTCTGTTTGGCCACTGATTTGGATATGGTCCAGTTGCCGGTTTCAACACCCAACCTCTGCGCTTCCTGTCACACCAGCGCTTCTCCCTCAGAAGGTGATTCGGACCTGAATCCTTTTGGAGTGGATTTTCTTGAAAACGGCCGGGTGTGGGATTCCAATCTGGCTCAACTCAACTCCGACGGTGACAACTGCCTGAACGGGGTTGAAGTGGGTGACAGCGACGGCGATGGCCAGCCCGACGGTAATGTGGATGAACAGTCGGGAAATCCCGGGGTTGCCGACGATTGCGGATCAAATGACCTTGTGGATGAAAGAACCTGGGATGCCCTGAAAGCAATATTTGACGGGAATTGAGCCTTGGGCGATACTTCAGTGCGATATCCAACCCGGCCATCGGGCCTTTTTTTTGGTCGGGGAAATCGCCAATACGCATCTGTGGGTATTGGCAAACAACGGAGAGAATTGTGGAAAACCGAGTGATCATTGGTGGTCAGTGGGGCGATGAGGGCAAAGGTAAGATCGTTGATACCCTCAGTCGCGACGTCGATTGGGTTTTGCGCTATCAGGGTGGTGCCAACGCCGGTCATACCATCCACATTGGGGCAGACAAACATGTGCTGCACCTGGTCCCTTCCGGGGCCCTGCACGATGGCGTGAAATGTCTTTTGGGTGGGGGCATGGTTGTTGATCCCTGGAGCTTGCGGGATGAAATTCTGGCTCTGGAGCAAAAGGGTATCAATGTTCGGGATCGGATTTTCATTTCCTCAACCGCCGCCTTGCTCATGCCTTATCACAAAAGGTTGGACGAACTCAAGGAAGAGGAACTCAAACGCAAAAGCATCGGCACCACTGGTCGTGGTATCGGTCCCGCCTATCTGGACAAAATCCAGCGCACGGGTATGCGCATGGGTGATCTGCAATTGCCTGCGGAGAACCTGGAGCGCAAAGTCATCGAGATGATCCTGTCAGCCAACGAAATCCTCAGCACCAATTATGACGCTGAACCTCTGGCCAGTCGGGTTCTGGCCGAAGAACTGGTGGTTTTGGCCAAGTTTATCGCTCCCATGGTGGTCAACCCCTACGAAGTGCTCAAAGGAGTGCGCCAGGGCACCGAATCGGTGCTGTTGGAAGGAGCCCAGGGTACTTTGCTGGACATTGACCATGGAACCTATCCATTTGTCACCAGCAGCAACAGCACCATCGGTGGTGCCATGACTGGTTCAGGATTGTCCCCACGCAGCCTGGGTGAAATCAACGCCATCTTCAAAGCCTATCTGACCAGAGTGGGCAATGGGCCCTTCCCCACGGAATTGCTGGG
>JAUUYW010000099.1 GCA_030590265.1 Candidatus Krumholzibacteriia bacterium | reverse complement strand
TATTGATTGAAAATTCAGTACTCTCAGCATCTGCTTTTGCAGAAGTTCCTGTTGAAACCGAAGACCCTTTGGCGGGTTTCGCTGGATTTGCCTCCAGGCCCGATGAAACAGAGTGGTCCCCGGTGTTGACCTCAGGTTTTGACGCCCTCCTGCACTCCTATCCACTGGCCACCACCGACACCACCGAAACCATCGCCGAATATCTGATCTCCGCAGGCATTGAAGGACGCAGCCCTCGCAAAGCAAAACACCGCTGGCGTCTGCGGGCCGAAGCCTCGGTGGGCAGTGAGCTTTTCCGCCAGCACTTGGAAGGACAATACAAATACCAGGACAACAATCGGGTGACCAGGATTCGCGTCGATGGCCGTTTTTATGGCCGTCAATACCGTCAAACCACCGATTATTCCCTTTCCAGCAACAACCTTGAAGGTCGCCTCGATTTGCGCACCTATCCTTGGGCTGGAGCCAAAACCAAGCTTGAGGTGCGGGGCTGGGGCAGCACGGTTGACTACGAAAAAACCTCCACCCTGGAAGTGGACGCACACGAGTTGGGAGCAGGTGCTTTCCTGCGCAGCCCTGGGCTGACCAGCAATCTTTGGAGTGTGGGATACCGGTACTCTGCCCGCACCTACCCGGACACCACGGGAATCAATCGAAATGTGCATCGTATCGAAGGAGATTTCGATTTCCACAATGACGAAGGCCAGGGAGTGCGCCTGTTTCACAAAAGTGGTCGTCGCCTGATCCAGGACGAGACCCTGCGACCATCAGCCTGGGCCCACTGGACGGATTTTAATGGGCTGGTAACCGCCGGCAGTGGTTTCGTTTTCTTGGATTTGCAGAGTGAACTCTGGAAGTACGACGAGGAGACAAGCGTCTATTTCGATTCCTGGCGTATCACCAGCACCATGGGGTATCGCTGGGGTGATATTCTCAGTGCCAACTGGCGCTTGGGCCTGGCCGGTGAACGTCTGGACGCAGGCGATTCACCTGAAACCTACACTCAGTATGGTTTGCAGTGGGGGGTTGAGTCTTTTGGGTCCGATGTGAGTGGTTCCATCATGATCGAGTATGGGCGCCGGGTTTATAGTCAGGATGAAGTGATTTTTGTTGACGATTCTTCGGACATTTTTTTTGAAGACGACTTGACCTCTTTCTATTCCGATTTCAACTACTGGAAAATCTGGATTATGGCCAACTGGAGCATCAATAAAAATTTCAGTTTGGATCTTTTGGCCAACTATGAACCGGAGAATCATACCGAAAATTCAGACGACTCAAGTTTGGGTTTTGGCAGTTTGCGTCTGGTGTGGCGACCCTGAAAACCAGCCTTGCCCAAACCTTGCACCCTGCTATCATGATGGGGATTCACTTCAGTGGCTCCGCTCACTGTCGATACCCGATGAGTTGATCCCATCAGGAACTTTTGCCCAGGCCCCACCGGAGGAAATCTTGCCAGCCCTGAAATTCGTCAAGGATACTCTTTTCAATTCCCATTCTCCCGCCTGTTTCTGGAAACACCCTTTGATGGCCGGGAAAGTAGTGGGCGGAGCCCTGGACAATATGCTGCTGCCCTTTGGCGAAAAACTGATCCCCGCCAAGCGCAGGGAATGCACGGTTTGTGGCTGGCAGGGGCGCAACTTCCGCACTTTTTTATCATCGGACGAAGTCATCACCCACTGCATTTGCCCTGGTTGTGGGTCTTTCGACCGCCATCGCCAACTGGTTCTCGGAGTTCGTGATGAGTTGTCATCCCGCCGTGGCTGGAATCCTCATGTGATGGTGGGCTTTTCTCTCTCCACAGCCATGCGTTTTGTTCTCGAACACGAAGGTTTGGCCCGTTGTTTTCGTTGTGATATTGATGCCGACGACAAACGTTTTGCCCCGGATTTTGTCTCGGATCTCAGGCAAACACCCATCATTGGTTCTTCGGTGGATTGGGTTTTCTGCAGCCATGTTCTGGAACACATTCCCGAGTTGGAGGAGTGTGTGGACGAGATTTTGCGAATCCTCAAGCCTGGCGGCACTGCCTGGTTGCAGGTGCCATTTGAACCTGGTCAAGCCCACAGCCACCGCATTGAAATCGATCCGCACCGGGCTCATGCCCATGCCTGGCAATTTGCGCCGGATTTTGGCAATCTCATTCTGCGCAGTGGTTGGGATGTTCAGGAAATCATTGCCGGCAATTCGGTATCCGCGGCCGACCGCAAGCGATATGGAATCGACCCCTTGGAGCGTTTCTGGTTGGCCCGCAAGCACGGTTGATCAAGGTTTTCCCATTTTGGACGATACATGAGGGTGCTGATGCACTCTCATTTTTTTGCTGATCACGGGAGACAACGGTATCATGAACAGCGCCAATGTTTTTGAACAAATTGAAAAAATGGGCGAGCTGCCCAGCCTGCCCCAATCGCTTCTGCAAATCCAGAAAGTGGCCAGCGATGAGCGCAGTTGTGCCGATGATTTGGCCAATTGCATCCTGAAGGACCAGGCCCTTACCATGCGGGTGCTGAAGGTTGTCAACAGCGCCATGTACCAGAGACGAAACAGGGAGAAGGTGCGCACGGTGCGCCGGGCTGTCATCGTGATGGGTTTTGAGACCGTGCGCAGTCTTGCCCTGGGTTTGTCGGTTTTTGACATGATGAGCAAATTATCCCGGTCTCCGTGGTTGGCGGAAATTGCCAGGCACAGTTTGGCCACCGCTGTTTTTGCCCAGATTCTGGCTGAAAATTCCACTGCTGTTCCTGCTGAAGAAGCTTTTGTGACCGCGTTGATCCACGACATCGGAAAAGTGGTTTTGTTGGAATGCTCACCCTCTGCCATGGATCAGGTCTTGAGTGATCTTTCCGGAGGAGTTCCGGCTCTGGAGGCGGAGCGGCGTCATTTTGGCATCAGTCACGACCGGGCCGGCCGGCGCCTGGCCGCCCGGTGGCAATTGCCTGTTCAACTGCAGAATATCATCGGCGATCATCACGACATTGACCCTCTTTCCCCTCCCAAACGAATGGATCCGTTGCTGGCCACCATCGTTTTTGCCAACGCCATGAGTCGTTTCACCTGTGACGGAACCAATGAGGAAACGGAGTACCGGATTTTGCGCAAGGCGGGCCGGGCTTTGGGTATCCCTACGGCCAAGTTGGATCAGGTCTATGATCAGGTTGCCAGCCAGATCGAGGATCTGGCCCAGTGCCTCGGAATGGAAATGGGAGACTTGAAAGAGTACGGTGCCGTGATCAACATCAAAGGCAGCACAAATGTTGCCCCGCGCACCATATCTGCCGAAGAAATTGCCCAGCGCACGGCTCAGCAGCTGGATTTGTACCGCAAGGTGGGCCATGGCTTGGCCTCGGGTGAAGCTCCCGACGATTTGATGGATGCGGTCCTTTTGGGTGCGGTGGATATTTTGGGTTTTGAAAGGGTCGTTCTGCTGAAAGCCAATCGGGATGAACACCGTCTGAAAGCCCAACGCTGGGCAGGAATGGCTGCCGATGAAATGGCTCACTTTCTCGACCTTCCCCTCAAACGAACCAGCGGGGCAGTGGCTCTGGCTGTGCTTGAACATCGAGACTTCCATGTGCCCCAGGCCAACAGTCCCATCTACGGACCCCTGGCCGGAGAAGAGCTGTTGCGTTTGACCCAGTGTGTTGGTTATGCGGTGGCTTCGGTGCGCACCATCGATGGTTCGGTTTTCGGAGTCCTTTACGCCGATGGTGGAGCCGAGGGCGATGATATCAGCGCCGAACAAGCCATTGAGTTGTCGGGTCTGGCTCAACAGATCGGCCTGATCCTGGGGATGGCCAAGAGAGTTCCTTTGGAATCATAATTTCCCAACATTTGCAAATGCACGAGCCTCGGCCTTTCGTCCTGCACCGGAATCTGCTATCTTTCCGCCCCTATAGCCCATTATCCGAAACTGCAGGAAGGCAAATCATGGCTCAGATCACGAAACGAAGCGAAGACTACAGCCGTTGGTACCAGGATGTCATCGCGGCCGCCGAAATGGCCGAAAACAGCCCTGTGCGGGGTTGCATGGTCATCCGCCCCAACGGTTATGCCATCTGGGAAAACATCCAGCGCACCCTGGACGACAAGTTCAAGGAACTGGGTCATGTGAACGCCTACTTCCCCCTGCTGATCCCCAAAAGCTTTTTGGCCAAGGAAGCCCAGCATGTGGAGGGCTTTGCCAAGGAATGCGCCATTGTTACGCATCATCGCCTGAAGCAGGTCACGGTCAATGGCAAGGTCGATTTGATCCCCGATCCCGAGAGCAAGCTGGAGGAGGAGTACATCATTCGCCCCACCAGTGAGACCATCATTTGGGATCAGTACCGCAAGTGGATCCAGAGCTATCGCGATTTACCCCTGCTGATCAACCAGTGGGCCAATGTCATGCGTTGGGAAATGCGCACCCGCATGTTCCTGCGCACGACGGAATTCCTGTGGCAGGAAGGGCACACCGCCCACGCCACCGCTGAAGAAGGCCGTGCCGAAACCCTGCAGATGCTTGAAGTGTATCGCTGGTTCGCCGAGGACATTCTGGCCATGCCGGTGATAACCGGTGCTAAATCCGAAAGCGAAAGATTCGCCGGTGCCCAGGAAACCTACTCCATCGAGGCGATGATGCAGGACAAGAAGGCCTTGCAGGCTGCGACCAGCCACGACTTGGGCCAAAACTTTGCCAAAGCTTTCGACGTGAAATACCAAAACGCCGAAGGCAAAGTGGAGTTTGTCTGGGCCACCAGCTGGGGTATGTCCACCCGCATCATGGGCGCCCTGATCATGACCCACAGCGATGACGACGGTTTGGTTCTGCCGCCACGCATTGCCGGCACCAAGGCCGTCATCATTCCCATCTGGCGCAAGGACGAAGAGATGGTTGAAGTGGTGGCCGCCGCTGAGAAAATTGCCGCCGAACTGCGTCCCATTGTGGGTGCGATCCATGTGGACAAACGTGACAACATGCGCCCCGGTTGGAAATATGCCGAGTGGGAGCGCAAGGGTGTGCCTCTGCGCATGGAAATTGGTCCTCGGGACTTGAAGGACGATCAGGTGATGATGGCCGCGCGTCATGACCGCAACAAACAGGCCGTAAAAATTGTCGACCTGGTCACCGCCGTGCCCGCCGAGCTGGAACGGATCCAACAGGATTTGTTCGATCGCGCCAAACAACGCCTGGTGGACGCCACAGTAGAGATTGACACCTGGGATGATTTCACCAAACTGTTCCAAGGTGATGGTGGATTTGCCCATTGTCATTGGTGTGGAGATGCCGCCTGTGAGCAGGCCATCCAGGACAAAACCAAAGTCACCATCAGGAACATTCCGTTTGAACGGGATGAAACCGAGGGTGAATGTGTGCATTGTGGAAACAAGAGTATCGGGCGGGTTTTGTTTTCTCAGTCTTATTGATGAATTTGTCCCCTTAAACAGGAGGAGCCATGATGAAAACCCAATACAGTCGCCGTTATTTCTTGCGACAAGCAGGCAGATTCGGCCTGGCCGGCATCGCTGCTGCTGGTGGATTGGCTGCTCTGAATGGTTGCAACGGCAATCAGGAGGCCGAGAAAAGCAGTTCTGAAGCCCTTCCCAATCAATACAAGAGTGCCCTTGACGCGGCCCAGGAAGCAGCAGAACCATGCAATGATACTTCGTCATTGAGCCAGGCTGAACTCGAAACACGCGAGAACTTCGAATACGTTTCTCGATCCCCTGACGGAACGGAGCTGTGCAGGGATTGTAGTTTCTGGCGTCCCTCAGCAAAGGGTGATCTTTGCGGAACCTGCACCCTCATGGAAGGACCGATCCACCCCCTGGGCACTTGCATTTCCTGGGAAGAAAAATGAAGTACCGTTATCCCCTGCACACTTTCGTCAACCGCATCCTTGTGCGTCGGTTGGTTTTGGTGGGCCTGTCCGTTTCAATATTGATCGGTGGCACGGCCTGGTTCCAGGTACGCCATCTGGCTGCGGATCGGGCCGTTGGCGTGGCCTTGGACCGCCTGACCATCATCCGAGCACAATACCTTCGGTTGCGTACTGCTGGAGTGCCACGGGAAGATAGTATTTTCCAAGCCATCAACAGTCTGAACGAGATGGACTTCAACCGTCAACGCGGGTTTTTTGTAGCTGGAGTTTTCTACGACCGGGAAGAGGATTTCCATGTCTTTGGCGATTCCACTCTTGCCGCTTCAGTGGAAGGGGCCGCCATCGTAGGCAACGATCGCAGCCAGCGGCCTGAACTGGGCGAAAGTATTAGCTCTTTGGTCCATGTGGAAGATCAGGTGGCCATTCATGTGGTGGTGCCCATTGCCGGCACCGATGGCCAGGTGGCAGCTTGGGTTTCGACGGTCTACCTGCTTACCCCTGATGCGGCTGCTGAGTTGACCAGCGAGCCTTTGCAAGCCGTTGGCTTGGTGGTTTTGATCGTTCTGGCCATCTCGACGCTTTTGTATCCTGTCATCCTGAAACTGGCCCGGCGCCTCGCCGAATTTTCGGGGGACCTTCTTGAGGCCAATCTAGAGATGATGGAAGCCCTCGGTTGTGCCATTGCCAAACGGGACGGTGACACCGATGCCCACAACTACCGTGTCACCATCTACTCGGTGCGATTGGCAGAGAAAGAAGGCCTGTCGACCAAAGCCATCCAGGGTCTTATCAAGGGCGCGTTCCTGCATGACATCGGGAAGATCGGGATCCGCGACAATGTGCTGCTCAAGCCAGGCCGCCTGACTGAGGATGAATTTTCGGTGATGAAGACCCATGTGGATCACGGCCTGGACATCGTGGGCCGATCCCGCTGGTTGCACGACGCCCTGGCCATTGTCGGATCGCACCACGAAAAATTTGATGGCCATGGATACCCGGCCAAAATCCCTGGCGACATGATCCCGGCAACAGCGCGCATTTTTGCCATCACCGATGTTTTCGACGCCCTCAGTTCGGAACGTCCCTACAAGGAGGCATTGCCCCTGGAACGGGTCATTGCCATTCTGGAAGAAGGCCGGGGCACTCATTTTGACCCGGACCTGCTGACCAGCTTTTTGCTGATCGCCCCCGAGCTTCATGCGAAATTGATGGATTGGGGAACGGAGGAACTGCGAACGGAGATGTTCCGGATCAATGGTCAGTATTTTGCTTCTGGGTTGGAAACGTTGTTGGCGTGATCACGACCACCAGGAAGCATTCGGGGGATAAGCATTACAGATTTATAAACACCTGATTGAATAAAACACTGGAAAAAGACTCCCAAAATACCCTACCATGCAAGCATGTGACATCTAGTCGGATTGAATCTGTCCGATTTTTTAGCAAACGGAGGGCCATCATTGTCACAAAAACCACGCCCCGTCTCCCAGACGGACAATGAAAAAAATCACTCTCCTCATCCGGACTCAACCAAGGCTCCGAGTGTTCGGGAAATAAATACCAGCCGTTATCATGAGTTTTTTGATCGCACCGCCGATGCAATCCTGATCCTCGATGGTGAAACCTTCGTGGATTGCAACCAGGCCACTGTGGAAATGTTGCGTTATCAGACCAAAGAAGAGTTGCTGCAAACCCATCCGTCCGAACTATCCCCCGAATATCAACCCGACGGTCGTGCTTCGTTTGAAAAAGCGAATGAAATGATTGCCATCGCCTTTGAAAAAGGCAATCACCGCTTTGAATGGAATCACCTGCGGGCCGATGGCTCTGTTTTCCCCGTGGAAGTTTTGCTGACCCCGATACCCCTCAACAATCACCTGGTTGTGAATGTTGTTTGGCGGGATATCACAGATCGCAAACGTCTGGAATTCGAGCTGCGGCACGCACAAAAAATTGAAGCTGTTGGTCAACTGACTGGGGGCATTGCCCACGATTTCAACAACTTGTTGATGGCCATCATTGGATATGGCGAACTGTTGCAAGATGAATTGCCCGAGGGCAGCCTTGGCCTGGAATTTCTTGAACAGATTCAATTGGCAGGTGATCGC
Source organism: Candidatus Krumholzibacteriia bacterium (assembly GCA_030590265.1). Classification (GTDB taxonomy): domain Bacteria; phylum Krumholzibacteriota; class Krumholzibacteriia; order LZORAL124-64-63; family LZORAL124-64-63; genus LZORAL124-64-63. The sequence continues at coordinate 1,901 of JAUUYW010000099.1, read as the reverse complement.
GCCACGGAACTGGTCAGGCAACTGTTGGCTTTTAGTCGCAAGCAGGTGATGCAGCCCAAGGTTCTTGAACTCAATAATTTGATCCGGAAAATTGAATCATTGTTGGAACCGGTGCTGGGTGAGGATATCAAATTTGTGATAAACTACCATCAGGAAATTCTTCCCGTTCTCGCTGATCCCAGCCAAATTGAGCAGGTCATATTCAATTTGGTGACCAATGCTCGCGACGCCATCCCTAGCAAAGGCTCCTTGGTACTGGAAACATCTTTCATTCTACTGGATGAAGACAAAACAGAAGATTACCAGCATTTGAACATCGGTGAGTATGCCATACTCTCGATTTCTGATACGGGTGAGGGGATCGCAGCCAATAATCTCGAGCGAATTTTTGATCCGTTTTTCACCACCAAAGAAGTGGGTAAGGGTACCGGATTGGGGTTGTCCACAGCTCTCGGCATCGTCAAGCAAAGTGGTGGCGAAATAACCGTCACCAGCGAAATTGGCCAGGGGTCGGTTTTTAAAATTTATTTGCCGCTTTCAAGTGAATCGCCTCTTCCGGAAGTGGCTGATGAGAAATATGTTTATTCTGAGGGTTTCCGTGCCAACGAAACCATTCTGTTGGTAGAAGATAATTTGTCGGTTGCGGGGGTGGTTGAGACGGTCTTGAGCCGGGAGGGTTACACGGTGTTCACTGCCACCAATGGGATGGAGGCTCTGGCCTTGGTGGATTCCCTGAATCTCAATCCGGATTTGCTGCTGACTGATGTGATCATGCCCGAAATGGGTGGCCCCGAACTGGCTCAAAACCTCTCCAGAAAGTTTCCGGGCATGAAGGTTCTTTTTGCTTCAGGATACACTGACAGCGCCTTGAGCCATCGGGGTGGCCTGGATGAGGGAGTGGACTTGATCGAAAAACCCTTTACTCCTACGGTTCTGATTAAGCGTTTGCGAGAGGTTTTCGACTAGAAAGGAACCGCATCACTATTCCTTCTTCCCTTTGGTTGTGCCTCTGAAATTGTGTCTCTCCTTATCCCCCTTTGCCAACTCCCAGGCAAAGGGGGATTCTAGTATGCATACTTCAACTCATGCTGACGCTCCTTATCAAGACCTCTCGTTTTGACTGCTCGATCGTAGTACTCACTCCACCGTGGGGGTAAATCAATCTGACTCCTGAACAATCTCATTCCCAACAAATCTTCAATTTCAAGCCGATCCTCCATCATCCCCCTGACCATAGCAGGCGTCGGACTCCCACGCTCCTTCTCACGCCGGCCCTTCATGTAGTTCCGCCAAACCAAAAAGATGGCCAATCGCTCAGCACTGGCCTGACGCCGCTTCGACCAAGCAATCGTCTCACGACGATGATTCGCATTGCAGTGACGGATCAATAGATCCAGGAGGTTTACTTCCCAAAGAGAATTGTTCCTGTCCCGATGATCTTTCCCAGGAGTCACTCGATGATCAATTACAATATTTAACTTCTTTATAGAACGCCTGTAAGCAGGATGGTCATCACTGTGAACAAGTGCCCATTGCTGATCCCCCAACACGACTTCCAACAATTCCCGCATATCTTTTTCAATGGCTTTGGGATCGGGTCGTCCGAGTTCCGCTTCCAGCGCCAGGCGTCTTCGTTTCTGGGTTGAGGTCATCCTGCCTTTTCGCCGCAGTTCACTGTCGGTGAAGTAGACGAAGAAATCCGTTTCCTTTTCCACTGCTACATGAAGATGGATAGGGTGGTACTGGCTCAGTTCGAATGATTCGAAGCCATCGACAACGACAATTTTAACTGGAGGTGCAGTATCCATCTGCCATTGGTGGAACAGGAGGCAGTGCCTGCCAATTCTGGCTATGTGTCGGTTGACAGTCTCCGGAGCCACCTTGAGATCTCTGGCTATTTG
>JAUUYW010000164.1 GCA_030590265.1 Candidatus Krumholzibacteriia bacterium | reverse complement strand
ACAATTGGACTGTCTTTTTTGTTTCGGATGGCCGAGGCGGGAGATTCGTTCATCTCAATGTCCTGGGTGCAATGCACAACACTGATGGTCAACCCATCGCTGTCCAGCTTGGCCAGCTCCTCCCCAATGGCTTTTTCCTCACCATATAAAGTGATACCAAAGGGAGAATCGGCTGTCATGTCCGCTATTGCGCCAGGTACAACCACTGAAGGCCCGTGATCTCCGCCCATGGCATCCAGGGCAATCATGGGTATGCTGTTTTCACTCACTGCAGGACCTCCCTATCCTAGGACTCAACCACCATGACTTCCCGCTCACCGTAATACCCACATTCGCGGCAGACGCGGTGGGGCAGACGGGGGGCAGCACAGTGGGGACACTTGTTGGGATCCGGTTTGGTCAGATTCCAGTTGGCGCGACGCTTTCCCTTGCGGGACTGGGACGTTTTTTTCTTTGGAACAGCCATGGTCTTTCTCTCTTTTCAAGGGCCTCAATCAGGACTCTAAATTGTCCAGTGCAGCCCATCTGGGGTCAAACTCTTCATCTTTGCAATGACAAGATTGCTTGTTTCGATCGATGCCGCAAGAAGCGCAGATGCCCTGGCAATCTTCCCGGCAAACTGTAGAGATGGGATAAGCCAGAACCAGACATTCAGTCAGGGTTGGGCCAAGGTCCACTTCTCCACGGGATTGGTGCAAAACATGGGTTTTGCCCTGCCCCTCAAAAGGATCCTGGTTCCGTTCCTGCCGCAGCAGGACCATGATATCCACGGGGACTTTCCACACAAAAGCGAAGGACTCCAGACATCGCCCACAAAGTGCGTTGCCGGTGGCCTTCAAAGTACCGTTCAGCAGAAACCGGGATTCCAGGTTGTCCACAAGCAAAACGCCCTCCACCGTGGCGACTTCGGGAGATCCCTCGCCCAAATCAAGGCTCAAAGTGCCTGAAATGTCAAGTTCAGTCCGACCGTGATCCTGCCTGTCGATATCCAGTTTCATGCAAGCGCCACACCTTAATAGCCCCAAGGGCTTGTGTCAAGTTAGCTCAACTCTTCAATAGAGCCGTTTTATCCGAAAAACAGGCCCAGCTCACGGGCAGCATCATCAGTGTTGGCCGAAGCATGCACCGCATTGTTGCTCAGGGATTCTCCATAAAGATGCCGAATAGTCCCAATGGCGGCTTCTGCAGGATTGGTGGCGCCAATCAGTTCGCGCAGGGCCGCCACGGCGTTTTCACGTTCCATGCGGATGGTGACAACGGGTCCGCTGGTAATGTAGTCGCACAAATCGCCGAAAAAAGGGCGTTCCTTGTGCTCACCGTAAAAATCTTCAACAAAAGCCCGGTCCAGCTCGCGTAGGTGCAGGCCGGTGATGCGGAAACCGGCTTTGTTGACGATGTCCAGGATGGCGCCAATTTTTTGTTCACCGGCGGCCACAATCTCGGGCTTGATCATGAAATAGGTCTGCTGCATTTTGCTTTTCTTCCTTTGTTGCGGGTCAACCCGCCTTTTGAAATTCAACGGGCGGTCCGGTTGAGATAACCGAACCAACCCGTTTTGTCAAACACACTGTTCAAAGTGGCTTGCGCCTACTTCTTCCAGATTTCCAGCAACTTGGGCACAATGTCCATGGGACGATCCGCCACCGGGATGCCGGCTGCTTCCAGTGCCTTGCGTTTTTCCGCTGCCGTACCGGTGCCGCCACTGACGATGGCTCCGGCATGTCCCATGCGTTTGCCGGGAGGCGCGGTTTGGCCGGCAATAAAGCTGACCACAGGTTTTTTGCAGTTTTCCTTGATCCAGGCCGCGGCCTGCTCTTCGGCGTCCCCACCGATTTCGCCGATCAGGACGAAGGCTTCGGTTTTGGGGTCGTCGTTGAAGGCCTTGATGGCATCCATGAAGGTTGTGCCGATGACGGGGTCACCGCCAATGCCCAGGCAGGTGGTCTGGCCCAGGCCGGCTGCCGTCAGCTGATAGACCACTTCGTAAGTCAGGGTGCCGCTGCGCGAGACCAGGCCAACATTGCCTTCCTTGACGATGTCCGCGGGCAGGATGCCAAGTTTGGCAATGCCAGGGGCCAACAGGCCAGGACAGTTGGGGCCAATCAGGCGCACTCCGCGCTCTTCGAGGTAAGGCATGACCTTGACCATGTCGCAGGTGGGAACACCTTCGGTGATGCAAATGATGAGCTTGCATCCGGCATCGGCCGCTTCATAGATGGCACCGGCTGCACCAAAGGGAGGAACGAAGATAACCGAAGTATTGACCCCGTGCTTCTCAACTGCCTCTTTGACCGTATTGTAAACAGGAACCTTGTCCTCAAACATTTGACCGCCGCGTCCGGGGGTGACACCTGCCAGAATCTTGGTTCCGTAAGCCAGCATTTGACTGGAGTGGAAACCGCCATCACGGCCAGTGATTCCCTGCACGACAACCTTGGTATTGTCGTCGACAAAAATCGCCATTAGAACTATCTCCTCTTCAAGACGCTGTTCGCGTCATAATAAAACTCATTGAGGCCCGCTGGATTATCCCAGCTCGATGGCCTTCTTGACGGCTTCATCCATGGTATCGGCGGAGACCAGGTCGGTATCGGCCAGCAAAGCGCGGCCTTCTTCCTCGTTGGTACCGGTCAGACGCACGACGATGGGCACGTTGATGTCCATGCGTTTGGTGGCTTCGATAATTCCCTTGGCCACGTCGTCGCAACGGGTGATGCCACCGAAGATATTGAAGAGAATGACCTTCACTTCTTCGTCAGACAGAATGATTTTCAGGGCGTTGACAACCTTCTCCGGGTTGGAGCTGCCCCCAATGTCCAGGAAGTTGGCGGGTTGACCGCCGTAGTATTTGACCAGGTCCATGGTGGCCATGGCCAGGCCCGCGCCGTTGACCAGGCAGCCAACGTTTCCACTCAGCTTGACGAAGCTCAGGTTGGCTTCGCGGGCAACCCGTTCGCTGGCATCCTCGTCATCAAGATCGCGCATTGCTTCGTAATCGGGATGACGGAACATGGCGTTGTCATCAAGGTTGACCTTGGCGTCGATGGCGTGGCCCTTGCCTTCGGGAGTGAAGATCCAGGGGTTGATTTCAGCCAGGCTGGAATCCGAATCCATGAAAGCCAGGTAAAGCTTTTGCATGGCGGCTGCCAATTGGCGGGCCTTCTTGATGTCATCCGGGCACAGGCGCATGCCCATGTCCATGGCCTCGTGATCCAGCAGACCGTAACGAGGGTCGATGGCGAACTTGAAGATGAGTTCGGGGGTGTCCTTGGCCACCTGTTCGATCTCGATGCCACCCTCGGCGCTGGCCATCAGTAATACTTTTTTGGTGTTGCGGTCAATGAGCATTCCCACATAGAACTCGCTGTCGATGTCCACTGCAGGAGTGATCAACACGGTCTGAACCGTGTGACCCTTGATGTCCATGCCCAGAATTTTCTCGGCGCCGATTTTCACATCTTCAATGGTTTTGCAGAACTTGATTCCACCGGCTTTGCCCCGGCCACCAACCAGCACCTGGGACTTGACCATGACGGGCAGACCGTACTCTTCGACACTGGCAACTGCGGCATCGACACTTTGCACAGCTGTTCCGCCGGGAACCGGCAGACCAAAGCGTGTGAAAATCTCCTTTGCCTGATACTCGTGAATATTCACGCAATTCCTCCCCGGAATTTGAAAGCGACGGTCGGTCGATCCTCATGATCGACCGACCATTCTGATCTATCATTCGCAACAATACAACTAGTCGATGAACCTGGCCAGCAATTCGTCCAGATTGGGCGAACCGATTTCCTGGAGCTCGTATTTCACCCGAACGTTGGGTTTGTCAATTTTGACAATCCGGTTCAGATCGATGGGGGTGCCGATGACCACAGCGTCGCATTCGACGGCGTTGATGGTCTTCTCCAGGTCAGCCACCTGCTCGTCGCCATAACCCATGGCCGGCAACAAGGTGCCGATCTCGGGGTACTGTTCGAAGGTTTCGGCCAATTTGCCCACGGCCCAGGGGCGCGGGTCCACCAGCTCTTCTGCGCCGGCACGCAGGGCCGCCACAACACCGGCACCATAAGCCATATTACCATGAGTCAGGGTTGGGCCGTCTTCCACCACGAGCACCTTCTTGCCCATCAGGTCCACATCGCCCTCAATGGTCAAGGGGCTGGCACCGTCGATGATGACGCAATCGGGGTTGATCTCGCGGATGTTCTCCCGCACCTCTTCGATGTTTTCAAACTCGGCCTCGACGACCTTGTTGATGATCACCACATCAGCCAGACGCACATTGGTCTCACTGGGGAAGTAGGTTTTTTCGTGACCGGCACGATGAGGATCGGCCACCACGATGTGCATATCGCTCTTGTAGAATGGGGTATCGTTGTTGCCACCGTCCCACAGGATGATGTCGGCTTCTTTTTCGGCCTCGCGCAGGATGGCTTCGTAGTCCACACCGGCAAAGATGACGCCACCGGCCATCACATGAGGTTCGTACTCCTCCATCTCCTCGATGGTGCACTTGTGCTTGGCCAGGTCGTCGTAGGTGGCAAAGCGTTGCACACGCTGGGCAACCAGATCGCCGTAGGGCATGGGGTGACGAATAGCCACAACCTTTTTGCCGGCAGCCCGCAGAATTTCACAAATGCGACGGCTGGTTTGGCTTTTGCCACAACCGGTGCGCACGGCGCCCACACTGATGACCGGCTTGGTGCTTTTGATCTGTGTATGGCGTTCACCCAGCATGGTGAAATCGACACCGGCAGCGTTGACGATGCTACCCAGGCTCATGACCTGCTCGTAGCTGCGATCGCTATAGCTCATGACGCACATATCCGGAGAGTATTTTTCAATCATATCCAGAAGATTGGATTCGTCTTCAATGGGAATCCCGTTGGGATACAAGTCCCCGGCCAATTCGGCGGGATACTTGCGACCGTCGATGTCGGGAATCTGGGTGGCGGTGAAGGCGACGACTTCGTATTGCTCATTGCCACGATAAACACAGTTGAAGTTGTGGAAATCGCGGCCAGCTGCGCCGAGGATAATAACCTTGATCCTATTCATGATGGCTCCTTCGCGCCCCGGATGGGGCCTCGGGCTGCCGCGGTCAACCGAGAATCAGGACCGCAGCATTTTTTGGGGAGGTCGACCTACCATCCACCATCGGCACATGGACCATCTCTGGTTCCTGGCGCTCGGACCCCTTTACGAGTGCCTTGAGCCGGTTCTGGAGAGCTTTCTCCAGTGGTGTTGGTTCTTTGAATATGGTATCAGTGGAATCGGCCCGCAAGGCGTCAATTGGAATCACTTGATTGATGGTTTTTAACTGAGTTTTTGAATAGCTTTGATTATCTGAGAAGTGGACCAACCTTCAACCATGGGCACCCGGACAATTTCGCCTCCCCAGGATTTCACTTCCCTGGCCCCAACGATGTCTTCTTCTTTGTACTCGGCACCTTTAACCAGGGCGTCTGGACGAAGATGAACAATGCACTGCAAAGGTGTAGGCTCGTTGAAGATGGTCACCGCCGAAACCGGTTTCAAGGCAGCAATGAGAGCTGCCCGATCCTCTTCCGGCAAAATGGGACGCCCTTCGCCTTTGAGTTCGGCTACCGAAGCATCTGAATTGAGAGCCACCACCAGTTCGTCGGCAGCAGCGGCAGCAATTTTCAGGCTTTCAAGGTGGCCGCGGTGGATGATATCGAAACAGCCATTGGTAAAGGCAATGGTGCGGCCCTCGGCGTGGACTTTTTCTGCCCAGGCGGCCAGATCCTGGCGCGCCAGAACCACTCCGGTTTCAAATGCTGCCATGTTGCCTTCTCTCCCCTGGACTGGACTAGGATTCTTTCTCACTCAAGGCAGATCTCAATTGCTCTGCAGTCACCGCGACGGTCCCCACCTCGCGCACGGCAACACCCGCAGCGTGGTTGGCCAAACTCGCAGCCAGGGCAAAATCCGCCCCAGCCGCCAAAGCCGTGGTGTAGACGCTGATAACAGTATCACCCGCACCGGTCACATCAAAAACATGAGAGGCCTCGGTTGGCAGATGGTGCTGCCGGCCATCCTTGCCAAACAAAGCCATGCCATGTTCACCTCTGGTGATCAGCACCGCTTCGGCTGCCGTGCGCTTCAGCAGCAGCATACCGGCTTTGGTCAAACTGGCCTCACCTGTGATGGCCAGGGCGCAAGCTTGTTCGGCTTCCTTCTGGTTGGGCGTCAGGCTGGTCACACCTTTGTACTGGCTGTAGTCGCCCTTTTTTGGATCGACAATAATAGGGCTGCCTGCATTTTGGGCCAAAGCGATGCACTGCATCAGAGCATCATCGGTCAGAACCCCTTTGCCATAATCGCTCAGCACATAGCCGTCAAAAGGCCCCATGGATTTCAGACGTTGCAAAAGCTGGTCCACATATTTGCCCTCAACCGGACTGTCGTCCTCACGATCAGTGCGCACCACCTGTTGGTTGTGAGCGATGATGCGGGTTTTGATGGTGGTGGGACGATCTTTGGCCACCACCATGCCCTGGGAATCGATACCCCGTTCGACCAGGAGTTCGTTCATCCAGGCGCCTGCTTCATCTTCACCATTGAGCCCGAAGAGAACAACCTCGGCCCCAAGAGCGCGGATGTTGGCCGCCACATTGGCGGCGCCACCCAACTTGCGGGTTTCCCGGTCCAGCTTGACCACCGGTACGGGAGCCTCGGGGCTGATGCGATCAACTTTGCCCCAGAGAAAACGGTCCAGCATGCTGTCGCCGATGACAGCCAGGCGGCGTTTGCCGAAGGTGGCGATGATGGATGGGTCGGGAATGTTTGCGATCTGGCTCATTCTGGCAGCCTCTTTGGAATTTGAATCCCGTTGGAATGATTGGTTATTTTATTGCGAAAATTAGCATTGAGGGCTGACAGTGTCAATTGATGCCCCTGAAAAACGTTAAGCTCTACCATGACTCCACTTTGAAATGGGTTTGGCCAACAAGAACAGAATTCCACCCGCCACCGCTGCCATGACCACAAAAATCAAAAAGAAACTGTGCAGGTCGGTGATTTCATATCCCAACAACACTGGCGCGTCTTTGCCCTCTTCCGGATAAAAACTGCTCAACACACCAGCCATCTTGTTGGCTCCGGCACTGGACAAGTACCAAACTCCCATCATCAGCGAAGCAAAACGAGGAGGTGATAGTTTGCTGACGGCGGACAATCCGATCGGTGACAAACACAACTCGCCAAAAGTATGCATAAGGTACAATCCAATCAGCCACATCATGCTCACTTT
>JAUUYW010000298.1 GCA_030590265.1 Candidatus Krumholzibacteriia bacterium | reverse complement strand
TTGTTGATGCCGGCCAGCTCGAGGGCCTTGCTGCTGGCCAGGGCGGCATGACCATCAATCCTGCGCACCAGAACGGGACGATCACCAACCACGCTGTCGATCAGTTCCCGGGTGGGGTATTCCTGAATCTCCCAGTCGTTCTGATCCCAGCCTCGACCCTGGAGCCAATCATCACCCGGGTTTTCCTGATGGGCCTTGGCAATGCGGTCCGCCACTTCGGTGGGGCTGATGGTTCCGTTCAGGTCAATTTCAGACAGCGCTTTGCCGAGTCCGTAAAGGTGGCAGTGGCTGTCGTTGAAACCAGGCACGACTACGGCGCCGTCCAGATCAATAATCTGTGTGTGCTCATCTTTGTGCAGCATCGCCTTTTTATCATCCCCGACCATGAGGATGCGACCATTGGCCATGGCGATGGCTGTGGGGGGCGGACCATCGGTGGTGCCGTCCTGGGTGATCAATTGCCCATTGATGAGAATCAGGGTGGCGCTTGGCTGTTCGACTGCGGATTGGCAACCAATCAAAAAAAGCAGAACAATGGACAAGATGATGGAACGGCGCATGGCACTTACTTTCGCTGGGGTCCTGATCAGCAGGGTCAAACACACAAGACAGACGCGAATTTTCATATTACACTACCGCAGATTGAAGATGGAACAAGCTCAACCTTGAAAGGCTTCCCAGTGGTTTCAAAATCAGACTTTGCCGATAGAGTTCTCGACGCCACCAGCACCCTTTGCGACCGGGTGGACAAAATGAGTTTTGCCGATCCGGTGGCCATTGTTTACAACCCCCTTCGCTACGCCTGGGAAATGCACGAAAAGTATGTGCGCAAGTGGGGTTCGACACCTCGGCGGGTGCTGATGCTGGGCATGAATCCTGGTCCCTGGGGGATGGCCCAAACGGGTGTACCATTTGGTGAAGTCAGTATGGTTAAGGATTTTATGGGGTTGTCCGGAAATGTTTTGCGTCCCCAGCCAGAGCACCCAAAACGACCCGTTTTAGGCCTGGAAACTACTCGCAGTGAGGTCAGCGGCAAGCGTTTGTGGGGTTTTTTCGGAGAAAAATTTGGTGGTGCCAAAGGCTTTTTTACCGAGAATTTCGTGGTCAATTATTGCCCGTTGGTTTTCATGGAAGAAAGTGCCCGCAACCGCACTCCGGACAAACTTCCCAAAGCGGAAACGGATCCTCTTTTCGCGGCCTGCGATGACCGTTTGATGGCTCTGGTGGATATTTACCAACCCGAGTGGGTGGTGGGTGTGGGAGGATTTGCCCGCAAAAAACTGGACTCGTTGTTTGGGCCCAAGGCGAAGGTCATCAGAAAATCAACCGCTCACCATCCTGCCAACATTGGCACAGTGTTGCATCCGAGTCCAGCCAGCCCGGCGGCCAATCGTGGGTGGGCCGAAGCGGCGCAGAAGCAGATGTTGGAGCAAGGAATTTGGAAGTAGGTCTGGCTTGGGGGAATCAGGCTGGTGACAAGGTCAGGCTGGCAGATCCAGAACCAAGCGGATACCATTTTCCAATTTGGTTAAATAGGCTGGGGAAAGTTTGCCAATCTGGTCACCAATGAAATTTTTGTCGAGGGTGATCAGCTGTGAAACATTCGCTACCGAATCTCTTGGCAACCCGCTTTTTGTCCCAGGGAGAAAAACGTTTCCGGGCGCATCTTTCAATCGGGTGTTGGATGTGATGACTGCGGCCAGGACAGTGTGAATGCTGCTTCGATTAAAAGCATTGGCTGAAATGATGACAACTGGTCGCCGAAAACCTGGTTCGGATTCTCTGGGGTTTTTTAATTTCGCCCAGTGGATGGCACCCCGCTTGATCACCACTTCTCCTGGTCCTCATCCATGACCAGAGAAGCACCTTGCAAAAATTCTACTGCGGGATCCAGCTTCCCTATTTCAGACCCATATTCATGTGATTCTCCATAAATGGTGTTCAATCTGGTTGTTATTACATCCTGTCCCTGTTGGGTTAGAAATTGGTGTATGGCTCTTTGGTATAACTGACTGCGCGAAATACCCATCTTTTCAGCCAGGTTATCCGCGGCGGAAAAAAGTTCGTCTGGAATGCTGATTGCTGTTTTCATACTTAAAGTATAACAAAAGTATAACCAGGCCGCAAGCAAATTAGTTCAGCCAACAAATTCAACTAGCCTTGGTCCCAACCTCCAAAACCAAAAAACCACACTTCCCAAACCCAATCCCAGCCACCAAAACCTCCACCTCATGCTCCCCTGCATAAAGTTTCCTCACGGACCTGGAAACAAACCTATGTTTCTTCTTCAACTCCAAACTCTGCCCCGGCTCAAGATGCAAAACCTTCCACTTGAAAACCTTCGCCGAAAGCGACCCATTGGCTTTCCGGAAATGAACCGCAAAATCCACCACCAGTTTTTGAACATCCTTGCCAGTGGATTTGATCTCCGCCACAAAACTCAATTGCTCACCCATAACCACACGATCCGAACTAACAGAAAAAGAAACCTTCACCTTAGGATCAACCTCATACCCCAACGCAGCCAAAGCCCCGCCGTGCCCCTTCTTGATCAAGGTCCGCAACCCATGTTTCACCAACCGCTCACGCTGAACCGAAGCGCCTTCCAGCCAATTCCCACTCAGATCAGCCACAAGATCAGGATGATCCTTGGCAATGTCATTCAGATTGTTAGCCACCGAACGCCGAACATATTCCGAGTCGTCATCCTTCAGCTTATCCAACAGCTCCAACACTGGCTGAGGATCTTTCATGAACATGGGAAGCTGTTTTCCCCAAGGCAGACGCGGCCGGGTTCCTTCACTGATCAACCGCCGCACATGATGATCGTCGTCATCAACCCAGGTGTGCAATTCAGTCAGGGTTAGATCCGTATGTTGCAGCAAATATGGGCGGATGGCGAATTCGGCGCTGAACAAACTGGTCAGATGCCGCAGGGAGGCCAGGGATATTTCCGGATGGTCCACACCATGAGTGCCAACCCAATCGATGAGCGGCCAGGCGGCAAAACCGTCGAAAGAATTGTTGGGATCACCGGCAGTCCAGTGTGACCCGGCCCGGTGAACAATGTCCAGGGCCTCTGGATAATCGGGAGGCAAAAAATGAGTCATGGTTTGGATGAGATGGCCAATGCGGGCCTTCAACTCCAGGTCAGCGAGACCAGTCAGGCCGGCAGCAACAAATTCATCCTGGCGAAAATCGGGCCATGATTTTCCCAAAGCGGCAGCCAGCCTTGTGATGGCCCGTTTGTCGATGGCATTTTTGAAGAGATTGCTTTCAACCTTGACCGGCATCTTACTTGGTTTCATCCGGCAGATCCGGCAAATCAGCCAAGCCGGCATCGTCGGTCATCTGAAGCTTCATGGTCTCATTGGCATCCAGGGTTTTGATTTCAGGCTCGCGACCGTCTCGGTAAATCCAGACCCGATGTTTTTCTTCCAAATGGACGACGTCGTAGTCGCCCACCAGCGGGGTGACGGAAACGCCACCTTCCCAGAGACAGACACAGCTGGCCACATCGATGCGGAAGACGGCGAAAGTCGTGCCGGTCAGACGGGCTTCCAGTTCGTCGGTGCTGAAGACCAATTCAAAGCCAAGTTTCTGGCCACCGCTGGTACCGTAAATTTCACCCGAGTCAATATGCAAACGACGGTTGCGACCGAACCAGCGCCCAGGTGGTTTGGGCAGAGACAGAGAAGTACCAGGCAGCATGGTGAAACGCAACTTGTCGCCCAGCTGGATGGCCAATTCGCTTTCGGGACCAGTGGTCAGGATACCCGATTCCAGGTGATGACCCACAGCGAGTGCGGCCTCGCCAGGAATCGAAATGCCCGCGGGAGTTTGGATATTCATGACAACCCAATCCTGCTGTGGCTGGGATCCGAACCAGAAGACAGCCACCACGCCAAGGGCAGCGGCCATCAGCAGGCTGACCCAGCGTTGTCTGGAGTTGCTGGAGGTATCGCGCGGTGGTTGTTCAGTTTGCTGAGGTTTTTCACGTTCCGCCGAATCCGCTTGATCCAACCGTTCAACCACAGACCCGTGCAGGAACGCCATACGGGCGCTTTCGCGTGCACTTTCCGGAGCGCTGCTGCGCGGCAGGCGTGCAAGGACAGCCAAAGCCCTGCCGGCATCCCGGTCCGGAGGTTGTGGGTTGTTGTGTCGGCGGTCGTCGCTCATGACTCCATACTTCCACTGCTATCGAGCTCTCTGAAAAGCTCGCCAAGTCTTACAACGGCACGGGAGTGTCGCTGACGCACCGCTTCGGGGGCGATTTCCAACATGTCGGCAATTTGTGCCGTGGGCAGTTCTTCATAGTCGCGCAAAAGGATGACCTCGCGGTCGGCTTCGCGCAGGGATTGCAGGGCCGTCCACACAGCCTGCAGCTCCTCGTCTCTTTCCATCACACTTTGCACATCGGGATCAGGGTGGATGGCTTTCAATTGCTCCTGGTCTTCCACAATCAGCTCACGCTCACCGCGTTTGTGTTCGCGGGAGCGCCAGTGATCGCGGATGACATTGGTGGCAACGGTGAAAACCCAA
>JAUUYW010000285.1 GCA_030590265.1 Candidatus Krumholzibacteriia bacterium | reverse complement strand
CTTCCTGTGCGCAAACGGTTTTGGAAGAGGCAACCAACCTGGGTCGTATTGCCGACGAGTTTTCACTCTATGCGAAATTGCCCCGGCCCAAACCCCAACGTCTGTCCCCGGAAGAGTTGCGAGAACTCCTGGAAAGCCTGGCCGAGTTTTATTTGGCGCGCACCCGGGTTGAATATGGTTGGTTGGGCTGGCCGGGAACCTTCAGTTTGTGGGTTGATCCAGGCCAACTGCGCCAGGTTTTGAGCCATTTGATCAAAAACGGCAACGAAGCCATGCAGGGTGAAGGCATCCTGGTTTTCGAATTGGCAGCAGTGCCGGAGCCGGGCCAAAAAATTTCCAGCGAACATTCGGGCCCCTGGATACGTTGCACTATTCGGGACACCGGGTGCGGCCTGCCCGAAGATATTGAAAATCTTTTCGAGCCCTATGTGACCACAAAAACCACGGGCACCGGGTTGGGGTTGGCTGTGGCCAGACGAATCATTGAAGACAATGGCGGTTGCCTCTGGGCAGAGTCCTCGGACGATGGAGCAGCCTTCATCATTGATCTGCCGGATATTACCGGAATCGACGAATCACAGCTGATGATACCGGAAAGGAATATCTCTTGAGCATCACTTTCGACCCCATCCTGATCGTGGATGATGAACCCAATATTCGCCACCTGTTGGCAGGGGTGCTGGAAGACGAAGGCTACGCGGTGGTCGTGGCCAAGGACACCGTCGAAGCCCGCAAGGTCCTGGAAGAACAACCGGTGGCGCTGTTGCTGCTGGATGTGCAGTTGCCGGGGCAGGATGGTCTTTCTTTTTTGCGGGAGCTTCAGGCTGAAGCCAATGTTTGTCCTGTGATTATGATGAGCGGTCACGGCACCATCGCTACCGCGGTGGAAGCCACTCGCCTGGGGGCCCTGGATTTTGTGGAAAAACCGATTCTTGCCGACCGATTGCTGGTTTCTTTGGGCAACGTCTTGCGTTTGCAGCAATTGACGGCCGAGAATTCCGATTTGCGTTCGGCCCTGGATTTGACCAGAGAGATGATTGGATCCGGCGCCCTGATGCGGAAACTGCGCGCCGTCATTGCCCAGGCCGCTCCCTCTGAGGCCCGGGTGTTGATCACCGGAGAAAACGGGACCGGCAAGGAACTGATTGCCCGGGCCCTGCACAACGCGTCGGCCCGCAGTGCGCAGCCTTTTATCAAGGTCAACTGCGCCGCCATCCCCTCGGAATTGTTGGAAAGCGAACTCTTTGGCCATGAGCGCGGGGCCTTCACTGGAGCAGTGAGTCGCCGGTTGGGAAAATTTGAGCGGGCCCAGGGTGGCTCGCTGCTGCTGGATGAAATTGGCGACATGAATCCCACCACCCAAGCCAAGTTGTTACGGGTGCTGGAGGAGGGGGAGCTGGAAAGGGTTGGCGGCAGTGGTGCCATCAAATTGGATGTGCGGATATTTGCTTCCACCAACCGGGATCTTGACGAGCTGCGCAGCACGGGTGGGTTTCGGGAAGATTTGTATCACCGCCTGAAGGTGGTGCCCATTCACGCCCCTGCCTTGCGGGATCATCCCGAAGATTTGCCAGAACTGGCGGAGCATTTTTTGCGGCATTTTTGCACAGCTGGTGGTCGCATGAATAAAAAACTTTCCCCGGCTGCCGTTGACCTTTTGCGCGAGTATTCCTGGCCCGGCAATGTGCGGGAACTGCGGAACCTGATGGAACGGGTCATGATCATGGTCCCGGAAAACCTCATTGGATATGAAGAATTGTCGGGCTTGCTGGGGCCGGTGGAACCACATATGGGCAAGGAAGAAATAGAGGAAGAAATGTCTTCCAAGGGATTGAACGAATACCTGGCCCATCACGAAAAGAACTTCATCCTGCAAACTCTGCACGCGGTTGACGGCAATGTGGCAGCCGCCGGTCGCAAACTGGGTTTGGATCGGGCCAATTTGCATCGCCGTCTCAAAAAATTGGGTATCAAGGATTGAGTTGAGTCTTGAGCGTGTCAACCGCACAACGTTTTGTTGTCCCAATGACATGACGAACTGACAACATGGGTTGTTTTGCAGCTGATGGGAGCTGAGTTTAGGTTGTTGTTAAGGGCCGATATTGCAATATGTTATGAAGGTACTGGGGGTGATTATTTCAGTCTCCGGAAACAGGCACGGCCATTGCCATTAAGGGATATCGGGACAATTGGCAAAGATCCGGTCCCCGCAAAGAAGATCCGGATCAGGAACCAGAACCAGCCCCGGCATTTCTGGAGAATGATCATGGTGATGATAGTTGCGATTATTTTGTGGATTGCTACCAGCAATCTTGTTTTGGCAGCACCTGCAGTTGTGTATGAATCCATCCCTGAATCTCCAACCGAGACCCAGGATTCCGAGGCTCCCGAATTTCCGGTTGCCAAGCGGTCGGTAACTTTTTCCTACAAAGACTCCAACTTCGAACAGGTTTTTCTGTCGGGTACTTTCACCAATTGGGTCAAAGTGCCCATGGCCCTCAATGGTAACAACTGGTCCCTCACCATTTCGGTACCCGAAGACCAACAGTACTATAATTTCCTGGTGGATGAAGGCGACGATTCCTGGGTGGCCATTGACCCGGATAACTCCAGGGCCAGCAATCATGAAGAGTTCGGCTGGGTTTCGGTGCTGGGCAGCGGGCACCGGGACAAGGACGCCGGCTATGAGCAACGCCAAGCCAAGCGCAAAAAAGAGAAGACATACCGCAACCTCATCACCAACGAATTGCATCATGGCCAGCTCCTCATGGGAGATGTGAATTACCAGAGGGTTGATGGCTTGGTGGTGGGGGCCGGCTTGACCCATGTGGGATCCAAGGGCGGGCTGAATCCTTCCGCCATGGTTCGTGGCTATTACGGTTTCAGCAGCGGACGGTTTGGCGGAAGTCTGGCCATTTTGCAGCCTATCATTCCCGACCATCTTCTGGATTTGAAACTGAATCTTTTCGATAAGACCGAATCCAACAACCACCTCACCGGTATCGGGGATGATGAGAATTCCCTGGCGGGCCTGCTCTTTCATGAAGATTACCGCGATTACCACCGAAGCAAGGGCGTGAAGTTCAGCCTGATTTTTAAACTGGGATCCTGGCTGCGTCTGCAGGGTGGTGTTCGGGCTGAAGAACAATCCAGTCTTTGGGCGCCTTCGGTGTGGTCCATCAAGAGTGGTTCCTTCAGCCCCAATCCCGACATCGATGAAGGAAGCTTGAACAGTCTTTTTGGCAACATTGCCGTGGGTGGCAAGTACAACT
Organism: Candidatus Krumholzibacteriia bacterium; assembly: GCA_030590265.1. Taxonomy (GTDB): domain Bacteria; phylum Krumholzibacteriota; class Krumholzibacteriia; order LZORAL124-64-63; family LZORAL124-64-63; genus LZORAL124-64-63. The sequence continues at coordinate 1,498 of JAUUYW010000285.1, read as the reverse complement.
ACATCACAGCCTCTTATCAGCGCAGCCATGAAAATCTGGTCGGTGGTGATTTCGATTTCGAAAAAGTGGACGCAAAAGTTCGTGGTCGCCTGAATTTGGGCGAGGATGCCGGTTTCGACATTCGCCTGGCTGCCGGCAGCAATCTTCGCGGACAATTGCCGGCCCAGGAGCGCTACCTGCTCGGTGGTCTGGGAACGGTGCGGGGATATTCCTACCAGTCGTTGATGATCACCGATTCGCCCCAAACTACGGACCAATACGGTGGCCAACGCATGGCCCTGGGCAACCTGGAATATTTCCTCCACCTGGGAAAATGCCTGAAGCTGACCCTCTACTATGACGTGGGAATGGTTTGGGAAAACAAGGACGCCACGCCGTCGTTCAACCAGCTGAAAACCAGCACCGGTCTGGGTGTCAACATTGGACCGGGCAAAGGCCTGCGCATCAACATGACCCAGCGGCTGGATGACCGGAGCCAACCGGTTGTCTTCCAGTTGCGTATCGAGAGGATGTTCTAGTATGAATATCCTCAAAAATATCCTTCTATGTCTTTTGTATGCGTTGATTCTATTGCTGATTCTGTATCCCCCCAAGGCCTGGGCCGAAACTCCTCATCTGGAGGTGAGTGATCCCCAGGTGGCGGGCCAGAGCATCCTGGTAGATGTCGAATTGCAGGGGTTGTTTGATGATGACAGTTTGGCCTCTTTGCAGTCGGGAGTACCAGCCACCCTGTTATTCCAGTGGGTCCTGCGAATGGACCGAACCGGGTGGCATGATCCCGAAGTGGCCAGAGGTGAAGTGCGCAATCGCGTCTTTTTTGATGTGCTGGAGGAAGAATATTTCCTCTTCAATCACCAGGGACGGCCTTTGGGGGCCTGCACTGCTCTGGCCGGTGTGGAAAAAACCCTTTGCAACCAGGAAAGCCTGAAGCTGGGCGGCATTCCAGTCCTGGAGCCGGACCATCAATATTACATTGAGATGGTGGTTTCTCTGATCATTCTCGGAGACGAAGAAGTGCGAGGTTTTGAGAATTGGCTGATGGGTGTTGAAGATGAGTCATCAGGGACTACGTCCGGTCTTTCGAATATGGCCCTCGGTTTGGTGAAGAAGATCGCAGGCATTGCCACCCCCTCGGTGAAGGGGCGTTCGCCGTCATTTTCCGGTGGTTAGGAGCGTGTCGGAAAACCTCTCCCGTCACCCTGCACGCCCTGCTGATTCGACCTCGTCGTTTCCCCTTCAACGATACAAACTCTTGACCTCACCCCAAGCTGCCGGATTGTTCTCAAACGAACAAGAACCATTCATCTGAAAACCAAAGGCCGATTCGTGCAGCCCGGTGGAAATAATCTCCCCTCCGGCCAAAAGCACCGATGGGTAGGCAGGATCCAGGCTGCTGGGATCAGATCCACTGAGAGTCAGGGTGGTGGGAGTATTGCTCATGTCGATGTACATCATGTTCAGAGTGGCCAGCAGGGTGGCGTCGCTGGTGTAGGTGGGG
>JAUUYW010000088.1 GCA_030590265.1 Candidatus Krumholzibacteriia bacterium | reverse complement strand
GCCGGCTCCACTGACCACCACTTTCAGATCTTCAATTTTCTTGCCCTGAAGCTTGGCGGCGTTGATCAGGGCGGCGGCGGAAATAATGGCCGTGCCGTGCTGATCGTCATGGAAGACCGGGATGTTCATGGTCTCGCGCAGGGTTTCTTCGATGACAAAACATTCAGGCGCTTTGATATCTTCCAGGTTGATGCCGCCCACGGTGGGTTCCAGCATCTGACAAAATTTGATGATCTCATCCGGGTCTTCGGAGTTCACTTCAATATCGAACACATCCACGTGGCCGAATTTCTTGAACAAAACACCTTTGCCTTCCATGACCGGTTTGCCAGCCAGGGCGCCAATGTTGCCCAATCCCAGCACTGCGGTACCATTGCTGACCACGGCCACCAGATTTCCGCGGTTGGTATAGAGATAGGCATCATTGGGATTTTTTTCGATTGCCAGGCAGGGCACAGCCACACCCGGAGAGTAGGCCAGGGAAAGATCTCGGGCAGTCAAACAGGGTTTTGTGGGAACGACTTCGACCTTGCCAGGCCGGCCTTTCCGGTGATAATCGAGAGCATCCTGATCGCGCTGAGACATGACTCGTTACCTTCCTGATGGAGCTGCAACAGCTCGACCACGGTTTGGATGAAACCACACGTGCTCAAGATATCGCCTTGCACAATTGGTCTCATCCGGAATATTCTCTACCCAAGTTTGACCACGAACGGTTGGTTGTCCAGCATTGGTTTGAGTGACCAATGAAACGGCAAATGAATTCGGCCTTTTTCAGAAACAGGAAGTAAAATGGAAGGTATTACACAAAACCTAACCCACTACCTCGGAGACTTGGGCTCCATAATTCGGGGGACTGTTTTGGTCCTGGTGGTCATCCTGCTGTTGAGCCTGATGAATCGCATCCTGGAAAAACATCTGGCCCAGGCCAAGGGCAGCAAATTCCGCAATCAGCTGCTCATGTTTGGGGCCTCTTTTGTTGGCCTGCTGATGATTATTCTCGGGCTGCCCATCGACCCCAACACCCGCGGCCAGCTCCTGAGCCTGATCGGTATTATTGTTTCAGCCGCCATCGCCCTGAGTTCGAGCACTTTCATCGGCAACGCCATGGCCGGAATCATGCTCAAAACCGTGCGCAATTTTCGCACCGGTGACTTTGTGAAAACCGATGATGTGTTTGGACGGGTGACTGAACGTGGTCTCTTCCACACCGAGATCCAAACTCCCGATCGGGATTTGACGACTGTTCCCAATTTGTACCTGGCCACCAAACCGGTGACGGTGGTTCGCCAGAGCGGGACCATCATCGGAGCCACCGTTTCGCTGGGGTACGATGTTCATCATACCCAGATTGAAGAACTCTTGCTGGGTACGGCCTCTGCCATCGGTTTGCAGGATCCCTTTGTGCAGGTATTGGAACTGGGAGATTACAGCATCGTTTATCGGGTGGCCGGTTTGTTGACGGAGACCAAGCAATTGATCGCCTATCGATCCCGGTTAAGGTCTGGAATGCTCGACGCCCTGCACAAAGGCGGAGTGGAAATCGTTTCGCCCCAGTTCAACAATGCTCGCATGCTGGGCACTGATCAGGTTTTTATCCCCAAGCCCACGCGGCAAAAATCGACTCCGTCAGCCGATGCTGCTCCTGTGGATGTGGCCTTCGATAAAGCCGAAGAGGCTGAAGACCTGGATAGCCGGCAGCGAAGCTTGACCAAGATGGTGGAATCCTTGAAAGAACTGCAAAAAGAGGCCAAAGCCGCCCCCGCAGAGGAGAAACCTGGTTTGGAAACTCGAATAGGGCACTTGGAAAAGGAAATTGAAGATCTAAAAGCCGCCATTAGCTCGGTGGAGGAGAAGGATAACAAAGAAAAGGACTGATTTTGTGGCATTTACGGGGAATTGAGTCATTTTCAGTAGCTCAATCGGTGATTTTTATGGTATAATTATATTCTAAACGTGTGAATGATGTGTGAAGGGTGGCACAACCCGGTTGCCGTAAAGGCAGCAGGTGGTTGGGCTGCTTTTTTACACTGGGGCCTACTAATACCCTGATAAGGAGATCCCGAAGATGAAAATTCGCGGCCTGATGCTCGCCTTGCTGGCGGTGACCATGGTCACCAGTGCCGGCCTCGCTGCTGCCGAAGCCACCGAAATGTGGTCTCAGCAACACGATGGAGGCGGTAATTTCCTGGATTCCGGCACCCTGCTCTCATTGGCCCCCGACGGCAATATTGTGGTGGGCGGAGAGTCCAGTGAAGTCTCCGGTGGTGCTGATCTTTACGTTCGCAAACTGGACAAGACCAACGGTCACCAGTTGTGGGATTTTCGTTTTGACGGCGTGGACGACAAAGATGTAGCCATTTCGGAAATCACCTGGGATACGGTGGGACAGCTCCTGGTCGCGGGTTTCATCCGCGGCTGCATTGGCTGAGGCGCTGGTGATGATGTCGTCGTGTTCAAACTCGACGGCATGACCGGGGAGGTTCTCTGGTCTCTGCATTACGCCAGTCCTGATGGTGTGGACGAAGGTGCTCTGGGCATGGTCCTGGACAGCCAGAATGATGTTTTTATTACCGGCTACGCCATGATCGGCGCCGAGGGCAAGCAAGCCATGACCATGAAGATATCCGGAAGCAATGGGTCCATTGTCTGGACTGATACTTTTGGAGGAAGCGATGCCAACCACGACATCTCCTGGGATATCGTCCTGGGCAGCGACGACAATCCGGTGATCACCGGAGTGGTTGTTGAAGCCGGTGAGGTTGCCAACTACTTCGTGCGCAAAATGAACAACAGCGACGGCCACGTCATCTGGGACAAACGCGGCACCGAGGCCCAGTTCACTCCCGACAATCGGGGCACCTGGTTGTCTCTCATGAACAACGATGATGTGGTCATGTGCCAGCGCACTTTCGGTCCCAATGGTTACGATGTCTATCTGCAGCGTTTTGCCGCCGACAATGGCACAACCGTATGGTCCCGCACTTATGACGGTGCCACTCACGGCGGGGATGACCCCAAGGGCATGGTCATCGATTCCAACGACAACCTGCTCATCTGCGGTGTCCAGGACGTGAGCTGGAACTACAATTTCATGGTTTTGAAAATCGACGGCAGCAGTGGAGACACACTTTGGAATGCCGGCTACGATGGGCCTCCAGGTTGGTATGACGTGGCTTCCACCATCGCCGAGGGCCCCAACCAGACGGTTCTCGTTTCAGGCCTCAGCGATGGCACCGGCACCGGCTGGGACTGGGCCACAGTGGCTTACAACAGTGCCGACGGTAGCCAGATCTGGGAAAAACGTTTCGACGGCCCTACCAGCCAAAGCGACGAACCCAGTCATATGGTCGCCAATGCCGCCGGTGAAGTTTTTGTCACCGGCTACGGATACGGCGTCGGCACCAACAAGGATATGTTCACAATCTGTTACCAGGTCGATACAACCAGTGCGGTTGGAGAAACTCCCCTGGTGGCCAATTTCTCCCGAGCCTGGCCCAACCCGTTCAATCCGCGGATCAACTTCAGCTTCGATCTGCCCAGGGATGCCCAGGCGCGTCTGTCCATTTTCGACTTGCGCGGTCGCGAAGTGACCACCCTGGTGGATGGCCATCTGAGTGAAGGCAGCCACACCACCAGCTGGGATGGCCGCGATATGGGTGGCCGCTCAATGCCGGCCGGTGTCTATCTGGCCATCATGGAAAGTGATCAAGTTCGCAGCAGCCAGAAAATCGTTCTGGCCAAATAGTCCTTCTCGGATATTATGAAGCAACGACTCGACCTTCTGGTTGAGTCGTTACTTTTTCACCCTGGAGGAAATTCATGAATACCAAAAATACGATGCTGATGATCACCCTTTTGGCCGCCCTGGTTTTCAGCTTGGGATCAACCGTTGTTTTGGCCCAAATCAGCCAGAATGCGCCGCCAGAAGAAGACATCCGAATAGCCCCTCTCCACAATCCAGCCGGCCCCTATGCCAAGGGCAGCAAGAGCGTCAACATTGTCGGGGGTATGGGCAGCACTCTGGGGCAATCGTATCTGATCCTTGGTGGTGGTTTCAGCTATTACGTGGCCAATGGCCTGGCCATTGGAATTTCCGGTGAAGGATGGATTCTGCAAGACCCCACCATCTGGAAAATTTCCCCCGACATTCGTTACACTTTCTGGAAAATGGATAAGATCAAACCTTATGTGGGTGCCTTTTACCGTCGCACCTATGTGGGTGGAGATTATGAGGATTATGATTCCTGGGGTGGTCGAGCCGGTGTGGCTTACCGCCAAGGTGGCAGTTATGTGTCTCTGGGAGTTGTCCACGAAGAGTTTATGGATTGCAATTCCAGCCTTTTTGATTGCAACACAACTTATCCTGAAATCGGCTTCTGGTTTTCCTTTTAAGTTGTGCCGAGGAAAATGTTGCCTTCCCCAATCGAGGATTCGCGAAGCAACTGATGAAATTTTTTGACTGGACGATTCTGGCCATCATGTATTTCGGCATCCTCATCACGGTGGTGCTGACCAAGCGCCATATGCGTGGTGTGAGCGACTACCTGGCGGCCGGTCGCTCGGCGGGACGGTATCTGCTGACCATCAGTGCCGGCATTGCGGGATTGGGAGCCATCACCGTAATAGCCAACCTGGAGGCGGGTTACCAAGCGGGCTTCGCCTTGGGTTGGTGGGGATTGACCATGGCCCTGTTCGGAGTCGTGGTCACAGTCAGCGGATGGGTGAATTATCGCTTCCGAAGAACTCGGGCCCTGACTTTGGCGGAATTCTTCGAGCGTCGGTACAGCCGACGATTTCGCATCTTTGCCGGATCGGTGGCCTTTGTCGCCGGGTTGATCAACTTCGGCATTTTCCCGTCAGTTGGTGCCCGGTTTTTTATATACTTTCTGGGATTGCCGGAAAACTGGCATTTGCTGGGAATGACACTGCCGGTTTTTCCAACCCTGATGGCCGCCCTCCTGATCACCGCCGTGTATTTTGTTTTGGCCGGCGGCCAGGTGGCCGTCATGATCACCGACTTCATTCAGGGTGCTTTTGCCAACCTCGTATTTCTCATACTGGCGGTTTATTTGCTGCTGTTGGTGGGTTGGGATCAGGTTGGAGAAGTTCTCTCCCAAACGGCGGTCGGACATTCCAAGATCAACCCTTTCGATACGGGCTTTGTGGCTGATTTCAATTTCAAATATTTTCTGATCGGAGTCATTGGCCTGTTCTACGGTGCCATGAGCTGGCAGGGAACCCAAGCCTACAACAGTTCGGCACGCACTGCTCACGAAGGCAAAATGGGTGGTGTGCTGGGGCTATGGCGTGGACGCTCTCAGGACGTCTTCATGACCATCGTACCTATCCTTGTTTTCACCGTTTTACACCATCCCGAATGGGCCGGATTTGCCAGCGAGGTGAACCAGCAACTGGGCACCTTCGACAACCAGTCCGTGGCCAACCAAATGCGCGCTCCCCTGGTTCTGGCCCGGTTGCTGCCAACCGGTTTGCTGGGCGCTTTTGCCGCCCTGATGATGGGAGCATTTATAAGCACCCACAACACCTACCTGCATTCCTGGAGCGCCATCTTTATTCAGGATGTGGTCTTGCCATTTCGCAAGACACCACTTTCTCCCAAAACACATCTGACATTGTTGCGGGCCGGAGTGGTCGGAGTGGCCATTTTCATCTTCATATTCAGCCTTTTCTACAAACAGAGCCAAGCCATCCTGCTGTTTTTTGCCCTGACTGCCGCCATCTTTGCGGGATGGAGCGGGGCTGTGATTATCGGGGGGCTTTATACGCGCTGGGGAACAACTGCAGGAGCCTGGGTAGCTACAATTTGCGGTGTTACGCTAGCCCTTACCGGGTTTGTGTTGGAACAGACCCAGCGATCCTGGCGTGAATCCGGACAGGCCTTTTGGGGCTTGCTGGATTGGGTCGGTCTTGAACGGGCCCACAGCTGGGCAGCCTGGACAGAAATTCATCTGCCTAACGGACAAGAGCTCTGGGGTTGGGCCATGTGGATTTGCGCCTTGATTTATGTGGCCGTGTCGTTGGGCCAACAAGCCATCAAGCGCCAAAGTTTTGATTTGGATCGATTGCTGCATCGGGGAGAATTCGCCATCGACGGTGAAGTCGAGCAAAAATCCGGTAGCATTAGCCGAGGGTGGAGAGCTCTGGGCATTACCCAGGAATTCGGCTGGAAGGATAAGTTCCTTTATATCATCACCTGGGGTTGGAATCTGGCCTGGGTGGGAGTGTTCATTGTCGGCACGGTCTATTTCCTGACACGGGATGTTCAGGACGGGGACTGGTCCCAATGGGATTCCATGTGGTTGGAATTCTGGCACGCTAAGATTTGGATCGAGCTGTCAGTAGCCGTGGTAGTGATCGTTTGGTTCACTCTTGGGGGGATTCAAGATGTCAAACGGTTGCTGAAGAGCTTATCCCAGAGCCAGGCTGATGACAAAGATGATGGATTTGTTGATCGAAATCATTGATTATTGTATTTCAAATCAGATGATTGAGTACCTTTCTTCTCCAAAATTATACTAAAATAATGGGATAAAAGACAAAATGAAGCCAAAAACAGCTTAACTTACTGTCATTACAGTGTTGTTATTTTAACAACTATCAAAACCACACCATTTTACATCGTTTCCACCACCTCTAATCCGAGAATCCCGGCCACAAATGCCTATCAAACCTCTCTGATTTTAAAAATAAACCTTTCAAGTTTTTTTTTTGACAACCGAATCAAGCTTGTGTATTATCGGAAGTATGAAAGTACGAAACTTTGAAATCTTCGAGATCCATGCGGCCTATTGCCGTGCTCTGGCCAGCCCTAAGCGGTTGGCGATGATGGCCTGTCTGGATCGAAGGGAAATGAGCGTCAGTGAATTGGCGGAAGCCCTGGATATTCCTCTTTCCAGTGTCAGTCGCCACCTCACTGTCATGAAAAACAAGCATCTGGTCATCGCCCGCAAGGAGGGCACAAAGGTCTTTTACCGACCTGCAGACAAACGGATCGTAGATGCCTGTTCCCTGATCCGAACGGTTCTGATCGATGGAATGAAAAAGAGGGGCGAACTTGCCATGGGCATCAACCCTCATGAGATCATCGATGAAGACTGAATCGATAAAATCTGAATCGAAACAGACAATCAAGAGACCTATCCTCTGATCGGAAAGGCACTGGAGATGGACAGAAGGAATTTCCTTAAAAACCTATGTGTCGCCGGAACCACAGCCGTGGCTCTGCCTGCATTGGCCCAAACCCCCGAAGCCGGTCCTTCAGAAACCGAATTCAAGTCGGTGCTGGTGGACACGACTCGGTGCATTGGCTGCCGGAGTTGTGAAGAAGCCTGCGCCAATGAAAACGGTTTGCCGAATCCGGGCACCTCAAAAGACGTATTCTCCGAGATTCGGGATACAACCCCCGACCAATGGACTGTGGTCAACCGATACGACACCGACGCCGGTGAGGTCTTCGTCAAAAAGCAGTGCATGCACTGCAACCAGGCAGCCTGCGCTTCCGCCTGCCTGACCCCGGCCATGTTCAAGACGGAAGATGGCCCAGTGATCTGGCGCGACAGCAAATGCATGGGGTGTCGTTTCTGCATGGTCTCTTGCCCCTTTGTTATTCCCCGCTTCGAGTATCACAGTGCCAACCCCAAGATCCAGAAATGCATTTTTTGCTACGATCGACTTGCCGAGGGTCAGAAGCCTGCCTGTGTCGAGAGCTGTCCTGTGGATGCTCTGGAGTTCGGGCAGCGACGGGAAATGGAACGTATTGCCCAGAACCGGGTAGCCAACCACCCCACCAGCTACATCGACCATATCTACGGACAGCACGAAGTCGCCGGCACCGGCTGGCTCTACCTCTCGGCTGCTCCTTTTGATCAGATTGGGTTCCGCACCGATTTGGGCAGTGAATCAGTGCCGGCCCTTACCCAGAACTTCCTCTATTCGGTTCCGGTCGTTTTCCTTCTCTGGCCGGCCTTTCTCAACGGCATGCGATACATAAAGTCCAACGAAGACGCCGTTCAGATCGACATGGATTCAACCCCCGGAGAGGAATCATGAACCAAGTCCAAGAAACCCCAAAACCCGAGATCGGGAGCCTCCCGGATTTCTTCCGCTTCCTCATCAGCGAGATGAAGCCAAAGGGCAAATTTCTGACCCCGTTCAACATGATCTCCATTCCCATAATCCTGGTGGGTCTGGGCCTGATCGTCTACCGCTTCATCTACGGGATTGGAGCCATCACCAACCTGAGCCAAGAGACTCCCTGGGGTGTCTGGATCGGGTTCGACGTGGTTTGCGGGGTAGCCTTCGCCGGAGGCGCCTATACGCTGACCTTCATCGTCTACATCCTCGGCCGCCATCGGTATCACTCCATCGTGCGTGCCGTGGTGCTGAACGGGTTCCTGGCCTACATGTTCTATGCCGGAGCACTGATGCTGGATCTGGGCCGGCCCTGGAACATCATCAACCCGATCATCGGCAACAACTTTGGTGTCAGTTCAGTGCTCTTCCTGGTGGCCTGGCACTTTATGCTCTACATGGCCGCCGAGTTCGTCGAGTTTTCCCCGGCGATAGCCGAGTGGCTGGGCATGAAACGTTTGCGGAAATTTGTTGGTGGCTTGACCATCGCCTCGGTGATTTTTGGGATCACACTTTCAACTCTGCACCAGTCCGGCCTCGGAGCTCTTTTCCTCATGGCCGAGAGCAAGATTCATCCTCTGTGGTACACCGAGTTCATCCCCGTATTGTTCTTCGTCTCCAGCATCTTCGCCGGGCTTTCCATGGTGATCTTTGAGGGATCCATCAGCCACAAGGTGTTCGCCTCCAGGTTGAGCCACGACGTACACAAAAACAACGATTCCATCACCATCGGCCTGGGCAAAATTTGTGCAGGGGCCATGTTCGTCTACCTCTTCCTCAAGTTGTTGGTGGTGATCCATGGTCAACAGTATGATCTGCTGCTCACCGGGTGGGGACTGTGGTTCCTGTTAGAAGTTGTGGGCTTTGTCTTGGTGCCATTGATTCTTTTCTACAAGGGTGTCAGAGAAGGAAATACCCAGGTGATCAAGGTGGCTTCGGGTCTGACCCTGATTGGGATTCTCCTGAATCGTCTGAACATTTCGGTTATTGCTTTTAACTGGTTTTCCGAAAATCCCTACGTGCCCCATTGGGCCGAAATTTGGGTGACGGTGACCGTCGTTCTGATGGAGCTTTGGGCTATTCGCTGGGTCGTATCCCGGATGCCGGTTTACAGCGATCCGCCTGCCTGGGCCGCTGATATGGATGACTAATCTGATCTAGTTGGGAGGGCCACGACCAGTGGCCCAATCCCGGGAAAGGGTGCCATTATGGCTGAGTACACTTACCTCGATATCTTTGCCACCAAAGGCCTGGAATACATGGTGGTGCTGGCGTACTTCATTTTGTTCGTGATCTTCTCGAAAAATCTCGAAGCGCCAAAGAAAAACAGTAAAAAACCGACCGGAAAGGAAAAGTAATGCGGACTCGAAATCACACCGAATCGACCAAACATCATTCTGTTTGGAGCCTGGTCCTGGTTTTGGGAGGGATCCTACTGGTGGCAACTCCCCTCTTCGCGTTTGAGGACTATATCCCCCAGGCTTCGGCGGACCCTGCCTGCTCCCTGTGTCATACCTGTGCGTTTCCCACTCACGGTGATAATTGCCTGAGCAAGGAATTCTGTCTTCGACACAACATCAGGCATGGTGAATCGGGACTGCCCAGTGAAAAAGTCATGGTTTTGGACGAATTGGAAAACGTCTATCACCCGGTCTACTTCAGTCATGAAAAGCATGCCCTGATGGCGGATATGGGCGGCGGTTGTACGGAATGCCATCACTTCGCGCCGTCATCATCAAGCCATCCCGCCTGCAAGGAATGCCATCCTCCCGAGGGGATCAAGAGCAAGATCGACCCCAGCTTGAAAGCGGCCTATCACCGTCAGTGCCTGAACTGCCACAAAGAATGGGACACCGAGACCCACTGCGAGTGGTGCCACCGGAAAAAAGAAGGCGGCATGACTGATGCTCAAATCAAGGCCCTGCCCGACCTGATCCACCAGGCTCCTCTCAAGGTCAAGGACTTGATCACCTTTGAGACCGATTTCGACGACAACGACAAGGTGCCGTTCCACCACACCAATCACGTGGAACTCTACAACCGTGATTGCAGCGTCTGCCACAAAAATGAAACTTGCGCCAGTTGTCACGTTCACGGCGCCGAGTCCCATCCTCTGGGTTTGATCGAAGATGTAGATCTGCACGACACCTGCTACCAGTGTCACAGCGACGCAGATGAAGACTGTGTACTTTGTCATGGGCGGGATTCCAACGATCTGTTCGATCATGCTGAGACCGGCTGGGCTCTTCAGGCTTACCACAAGGTTCTGCAGTGCAGTGCCTGCCACGAGGACCACGGAAAATACCATGCGAACGATCCCCGTTGCGAGACCTGTCACTTCAGTGGCTT
>JAUUYW010000271.1 GCA_030590265.1 Candidatus Krumholzibacteriia bacterium | reverse complement strand
CAATAAGCTCCGTTGGCATCCTTCCCTCAGGGACCACATCAATCCCGGGGATTTTCTAACCCGCCTGCACCGCAACTTCAGCCCCAGCGACATGGACCAGGATATAACCATTGTCAGAGCGGGCAATGATGATGAATACTTGCAAATCAATTACAGCGGTGTTCCCTGGCTGACCATTTTCCTATTGGGGCCACCGGTCCTGTGGGGATCGTATCGTTGGTTAACCAGGAAAAGAAAAGATGTCCTCCTCCGTTCGTAATGTTTTTTGGAAAGTCCTCTACCTTCCCATCCACCCATTTCTGGTGGCTGCCTTGCCGGCCGTGCATTTTTTTGATCTGAACCTGGGTTTGTTGGAATTCCGGGACCTGAGTAAAGCCGTCATTTTGGCTTTTGCCTTGGTGGGATTGCTCTTGTTGGCGGGACGCTGGATCTGGCATAGTTTCCATTCGGCTGCCATGATCCTGACGCCGATTTCCATCATTCTGTTCAAGGGAAATAAGCTGGGTCCCTGGTGGAGCCTGGGTTTCCTGGTGTTGGGCTTGAGTTTGGGATGGATCCTTAGACGAGGGCCCAGACAATGGCCACGTCAATTGAGCCTGCCCATGAACCTGGCCATGATGGCTCTGATTGCCATGCCCCTGGCCAGTGCCTGGCGGGCTGACTATCACGACAAGGCACCCCAACCGACGGCGTTCTTCCAATCCGAAGTGCCCCTGCCCGCCCTTTCAGAGAATCGATCCCGTCCGGATATTTATTACATTCTGATGGATGGTCTTGGCCAGCCGACCATGATCGAATCCGAATATCCCATCACCAGGGCCGAGTACAGCGATTTGTTCAGCCACCGTGGTTTTCAGGTGAGCTTTCACAGTTTTGCCAACTATCCCCAGACAGCCCTCTCGGCAGCCAGTACGATGAACATGGCACCGGTGCAAAAGATCTTGAATATTGTTGACCCCAACAGCAAGGATCGTCGGATCCTGACCAAGGTCATCGGCCATTCGCGAGTCGTTCGGACCTTGCGCCAATGGGGCTACCAGGTGGTGGATTTCCCCTCGGGTTATCCCATGACCAAACAGGATCTGGCCCTGCACACGCGGGTCGGCTTTTGGTCCCCCACCTTCGTGGAATACTATCTCATTGGGGAGGGGATTTTGCCCCTGGTTTCGCCGCTTTTGGGCCTGGGGCCCTCTGATGTTTCTTTTGCCCTGAGACGAGAACGCCTGAATTTCATTTTCGACAAGTTACCTTCTGCCCGGCAAGGTATTGCCGACGCGGATCCGGTTTTTGTTTATGCCCACATTCTTGCTCCCCACCCACCTTTCGTTTTTGGCCCCCAGGGCCAACCACTGAAATCCCGTACCGAATTCGGTTTTGCCGACGGCAACCACTGGTTGGATCTTCATGGTCGACAGGACCACAGCTACCGCCGTCGTTACGCCGATCAGGCTGTTTGGGTTATGAAGCGATTGGCCGATGCGGTGGACGGCATCATGGCGTCTTCAACTCGAGACAAAATCATAATAATCCAAGGTGATCATGGGCCTGGTTCGGGGCTGGAATGGGAAGAACCTGAAAATTCGGATCATTTCGAACGCTTTGGGATTTTTAATGCCTGGTATGTTTCCAGCGGGCAGTCGGTACCACTTTACGATGGCATAACGGCTATGAATACTTTTCCATTGTTATTCAATACGATTTTCGATGCAGAGTTGCCATTGCTGGCTGACCAGCTGTGGTTTCCCCGCTTTAGCCGGCCATTTGTTTTCACTGAACTGTCGGTGGATTCTCTCAAGACCTCGAACTAAACCCGGACGGTAGGTCCCCGAATCAATTCAGCTTTTCAATGACACGGGGCAGAAAAACCATAATGGCAATGATCACCAGCAAAGGCAGGAGCCAGGTGGTCAAAGGACGTTTCTTATGGCTGTTGACAATTAGTGGCCGTCTATCGGCTGACTTTTTGTTGTCGGATTCCATGACGGCCTGCTTGATGAGGACAAAAGATTATTTGAGAGGTTCAATGATAACATAAGGCACCCACCGCGGGCAAGAGCCCAACACGATTCCACAATGATCTGCCAATTTTTGCAGCCAATTTTTGCTCCCTTTCCAAATCTCCATTTTTGTGTCAAATTCCATTGAAACATGGAATCACCATTCCCAGAAAAGGATTTCACCCCATGAAGGTCCGTCTCCTCGCCGGTATCGGCATGTTTCTTCTGGCTGCCGGCATGCTCGCAATTTTTTTCCTGACCGACGGCAAGCTACCCGAAATGCTCACTTCGGAACAACAGCCTGAGTTTGAGTTTGGGATCCCCACAGCCACCGCCCCCGAAGAAACCGGTCCCTCGGATGTGAACAAATTTCTTGCCGAGTACAACGCCAACTATCGCCGTTTGTGGACCAGTTTTGAAGGATCCAACTGGAATGCCTCCAGCAACATCACCCCGGAAAACACAGCAGCTCGCATCGCAGCCAGCAAAGAGATGGCCGAGTATGTAGGCAGCCGTCGGGTTATCGAACAGCTGCGCATGATCCGTGGGCGCCTTGACCTGACCGATCTACAGGACAGGCAAATCGAAATGGCCTGGCAGTGGGCCGCGCATTATCCCGGTACCATCCCCGCCACCGTGGACAAATTGATTCTGACTGAAGCCGTTCTGGAAGACTCTCTCTATTCCTACGAATTCGAGCTCACTCTTGACGGCCAGGAACCCCGCATTGTGACTCCCAACGAGATGGACGAATTGCTTCTGACCAGCCGCGACCTGAAGACCCGCCAGGCGGTTTGGGAAACAAGTAAAGCGGTGGGCCCCAAGCTGAAAGACGGTCTGGTCGAAACCCAAACCTTGCGCAACGCCGTTGCCCGGGAAATGGGATATTCATCATTTTTTGAGTTGGAAGTGGCCGATTACGGCATGACCAGCCAGGAGATGGCCCGCCTGATGGATGACCTGGTAGCCGGGATCATGCCTCTTTATCAGCAGCTCCACTGCTGGGTCAAATACGAACTGGCTGCCCGCTATGGGGTCGAAGAAGTTCCCAAACGAATCCCCGCCCATTGGCTGGGCAATCGCTGGGGCCAGGAATGGCCCGGCATCGTCGAAGGCGTGGATCTGGACGGCATGTTCAGGGATGTGCAACCCCAGTGGATCATCGAGCAGGCCGAACGTTTTTACACCAGCATGGGGTTTGACCCTCTCCCGCTGACATTTTGGGGTCGCAGCGATCTTTTTGAATTGCCACCCAATTCCGAACGCAAAAAAAACACCCACGCTTCGGCCTGGCACATCGATCTGGACCAGGACGTGCGTTCCCTGATGAGTGTCAAATCCAACTTCAACTGGTTCCAGACCACCCACCACGAGCTGGGTCACATTTATTATTATTTGGCCTATAGCCGGGAAGATGTTCCTCCCATCCTGCGCACCGGAGCCAATCGCGCCTTCCACGAAGGCATCGGCACTCTCATCGAGTTGGCCTGCAGCCAAGTGCCCTACATGCAACAGGTGGGTCTGATTTCGCTGGAGGAAACTCCCGAGGAAATTCGCTGGTTGTTGACTCAGGCCCTGCAGGGTCCGGTGGTTTTTCTGCCTTTTGCCTGCGGCACCATGGCCCACTGGGAACACGATTTTTATGAAGAGGATTTGCCCCGCCACCAGATGAACACCCGTTGGTGGGAACACGTCGCCCGTTACCAGGGCTTGGAAGCGCCCACTGTCCGAGGTGAAGAGTATTGCGATCCCGCCACCAAGACACACATCATCGATGACCCGGCCCAGTATTACGACTATGCCATCAGCTCGGTGATATTGCACCAGCTGCATCGTTATATTTGTCGGGAAATCCTGGACCAGGACGTGCGCTCGGCCAATTATTTCGGCAACCGGCAGGTGGGCATGTATCTGCACAGCATCCTGCAACTGGGCGCCACCCGCGATTGGAAAGTCGTCATGCGACAAGCCACCGGTGAAGAACTTTCCAGCACCGCCTTGCTGGAATATTTTGATCCTCTGATGGCTTGGCTGCAGCAGCAGAATGAAGGCCGCGAGGTTGGTTTCTAAATTGTTACCAGGTCATGGTGCGAACATCGGGCCTGCTCAGTATTTCTTCGATCAGAGGAAATTTGGCCAATTCCATGCCCGGCAACAGGCGGTCTTCATCCAAGCCAATCAGTGCGAGGCATTCGGCCCCCACCAGAATCCGCCCGCCATCCGCCTGAAAAGCTTTCAGCAGTTGAACCACCGTCTTTCCTGCCACTGGACAAATTTGGCCTGATGCTTCTGGATCGAGCAGTTTGACCGCATCGATATTCATGGACAGCACCACCTGCCATTCCACGGCCAAAAATTTGCGTCCCACTCTCAGGGCCTTGCCCACGTTGGTTCCTTCATTGCTGATGAGATTGATCAGCAGAGTTTTAGGCGAGTTGTTCATGCTAAATCCTCCTTGTTGGCTATGTGTTTGAAAGCAAATATCTTGGCTCAAAATTTAACTGCACTTATATTACAAATCAACTGCATTCGAAACTTAACGGGAGGCCCTCATGTCCGCGACCCCAGTCGATTCAAAACTCCAGCACTTTCCCATCACACTGCTGCCCTCGGTGATGGGTCTTATCGGATTGTCGGTAGTCTACCAAAAATTCCAGCATTTGTTCCAGGTGGACCTTCCCATCGGACAAGGTCTGCTCTATATAGTTTCCGTATATTTCCTGCTGGTATTGGGCACCTACGGTTTGCGGGCTTTGCGGTTTCCTGATGAAGTGGTCAAAGATTTTCGCCACCCCGTCCGGGTGAATTTCTTTCCTGCCATTTCCATCTGTTTCCTTTTGTTCAGTATCAGCTACCTGGATGCCGGTTATTTTCAGGTTGCAAAAATACTATGGCTCATCGGCACCCCTCTGCATCTGTTCCTCCTGTTGGTCATCCTGCACGGCTGGTTCCATGACCAATATGATTTGAAAACCTT
>JAUUYW010000065.1 GCA_030590265.1 Candidatus Krumholzibacteriia bacterium | reverse complement strand
CTTCAATTCGGGACTCGGACATTAGCACTCTCCTGTTTGTTCCCGGCAACGGGGTTCGCCTTCCCTTTCCCGGGCCACCATGTTCGCTTACGGGGATATTTAATACTTCATGTTAGATTGTCAAATTTTTGACAGCTTTTTAGGGAACTGGACAGCGGCCAACCATCAAAGCCAGATGAAAACCTGAATGGAGGCCATCCCTTCCAGCCCAAAGTCTTCAAAAATTTGCACGTGGCCATCAAATTCCTGGTAGTCATCCCCCTCGGCACCGGACCAGGTTTGATGAATAGTTTGATCCCAGTTTTCAACGATGAAATTCAAACCAAAGGCAGCTTCCACGGTAAGGAAAGATACAGGTTGCCAAGCCGGTCTGAATCCGAGAGTCATGATCCAGCGGCGGGTGTGGCGATCCAGTTCGAAGGTATCGTAATCATTGTTCAACGGGTGCAACATCAGGCTACGCTCCTGGCTGTTGAGCCACTCGTAAACAACCCCACCATAACCCACCACCGTAAAATTGCCCTTCTGTTTGATGAGCCGTCCCACCTGCATCCTGACCCAACCGTGTTCCACACGGATATCTTCCGGAACCTCCATAATTCCTTCCTGAACAGGAGGTGCTGCCATGAGCCAGCTATGGGATTCGACTTTTGAGAGGTAGTCATCGGGACCGGCGGCAAGAGACACTTCCCAGAGTCCGCCCAGCCAGGCGCGGGCCGTCAAGCCGTGATCCCAGCCAAAGCCCCAGGTTCGTTCAACCGGTTCCTGGGCCAGGCCAAAGCCAGGCAAACCCAATGCCAACAACAGGCCAAAAGCAAAGAAGATACCCAGGGGACGCTGGTGCGCCCCTCTGGTGAGTGAAAACCATTTCATGATTGCTCCAACAAAGTTATTTCAGATTTTCCGGATTCAGCCCCAGCAACTCCTCAGGCACGAAGAGTCCATCCTTGCGAATCAATTGATCATCGAAATAGATCTCCCCACCGCCCCATTCCGGTGTCTGAATCAATACGATGTCCCAGTGCTGGGCCGACTTGTTGCCGTTGTTGGCCGCTTCGTAGGCATTGCCAGGGGTGAGGTGGAAACTGCCACCGATTTTTTCATCAAAAAGGGTGTCGAGCATGGGTTTGGTGACGTAGGGATTCACTCCCAGGGCAAACTCTCCGAAATACCGGGCTCCTTCATCGATATCCAGGGCAGCCTGCAGCTTGGCATCATCACCATCGCAGGTGGCTTTGACGATTTTCCCGTTCTCGACTTCAAATCGGATCTGGTCCAGCACCACTCCACCCTGCCGGGTTTTGGTGTTGTACTGAATCACGCCGTTGACGCTGTCGCGCACCGGGGCGGTGTAAACTTCACCATCAGGAATGTTGCGACCACCATCGCACTTGACCACTGGAATGTCCTTGATGCTGAAACTGAGGTCAGTTCCCGGCCCTTTGATTTGAACCCGTTCGGTTTTCTCCATGAAGGCCACCAGGGGATCCATGGCCTTGCTCATGCGGGCGTAGTCCATGCAGCAGACGTCGAAATAAAACTTGGCGAAATCTTCGGTGCTGCGTTCGGCCGACTGGGCCATGCTGGGGTTGGGATAACGCAGAACACACCACTTCTTTTTGAGGCGCACCGGGATATGAACCGTGCCCCAGTAAGCCTGGTCGTGCCACTTCATGCGGTCTTCATCCACATCGCCGAGGTCGAAAGGATTGCTGCTGCCACGCACGCCGATGTAGGCGTCCACAGCTTCCATGATGGGCAGGTGAAATTCGCCCCAGGCTTTGAACTGTTCTTCGTTGGCGTTCTTGATGAAACCGCGGCTGAGGGTTTCATCGTTGTAATACCAGAATGGCACTCCCCCGTGCAGGGTGGCTATCCGGACCAACTCCTTGCCCAGTTCCATGGCTTCGAGTCCCTTGATCTCAATATAGATTTTCTCACCAGGTTGCAGTTTCACACTATAGGTGATGAGCTGTTCGGCCAGTTTGGTGATTCGGGGATCCATTGTTGCCTCCAGGGTCGATAACCTTGCCAAAATCCATTGCCGGAAAAATTGCCGGAAGAATAGATTAATAATAACGTTCCCAACCGAGGTCTCATAACGGAAACTTTGGTGCCGGGGGTTTTTTGCCTATAATACCCTCAAGTCGGTAACTGATCAGGTTTTTTGACAGGAGTCTCAGATGAACAACGACCCAGTTGGAATTGACAAAATTCTCCCTGCCGGAACCGCCGGTTTTGTGGATCACGTGGGCATTGCCGTGCGCGATCTTGACGAAGGAATTGCCCTGTACCGGGATTTGCTGGGACTGGAGCTGGAGCGCTGTGAAGAAGTGCCGTCGGAGAATGTCAGAGTGGCTTTTCTCAAACTGGATCGCACCGGCGCAGTGGGGCATATTGAACTGCTGGCACCCATGTCGGATGAAGGCAACATCGCCGCTTTCATCGCCAGAAAAGGGCCGGGCCTGCATCACATTGCTTTTGGCGCGGAAAATATTGAAACAGTTTTGGAACGCTGCCGGGAAGCAGGCCTGCGTTTGCTGGATGAGACGCCTCGCATCGGTGCCGGTGGCAAACAGATCGCTTTTTTGCACCCAAAGTCGGGTGGCGGTGTGCTTATTGAAGTCTGTTTTGATCCCGGGCATTGACCCAAACGATCGGGTTTTCCAGTTGGCGGGATCACCGGGCGTCGTAAAGCCCCACATCCTGCCAACTTTGCATTCCCTTCAAAGGAGTCAGATCGGGCTCCCCTTTAAAATTCAAATAGGCCGGTGCATATCCGGCACCAAAAAGGCTTCCCAATTGATTGCTGGCGTCATTCCCGGTGTACAAGGCATAAGGACGGCCTTCTGAGCAGCCTTCGGTCCTGGCGCAGGAGATCAAGGCCTCACGGTCCAGACGGAAGACAACGTTTTCAGGATTTCCCTGAAAGAGAATCGTCCAGTGAACCACTTGGGCTCGGCCATTTTTCACGGGCAATCCCGGATCCAATCCCACCATCACTTCTCCTGGTCGGCGACCCACCGACCGGTTGGCCTGAGCAAATTCCTGAGAGGTGATGAATCCCTCAGCCCCTTCGATCACGAGAGTGAATTCCACCGCGGCAATACCCAGAAATGCTTCCCCGTCTCTTTTGACCGGGTCCATATCCGTGATGTAGGCATACAGGTCAACCATGACCACACCCTTGGCATCGGTTTCCAGGGTTTTGACGGAATTCAATTCTTCACCTTCGGTAAAGGACAGCCGAACCAAGCCATTTTCGCCACACCAATCCGAAGCAAAGGCTGGTCCCAGGGTGAAAATGACCACCACGGTTGCCATCAGAATTGTCATGTTCGGTTTTCTCATGGGTAATCTCCCTTTACACTCGGGTTAGCTGCCGGTGCTGGAATAGTTGCGGACTCCTGAACGCCAAATTAACACAGCTCCACCAAAAACAACAAGCCCAACCAGTGGAGTGAACAGGGCCATTCTGCTGAATTCCGTACCACCTTCGGGGCTGCCCAAAAACCAGGAGGCGGGATAAAAGGCCACCCAGCCAAACGGCAGAATAAAAGTCAAAAAGAACCGCACCGGGGCTCCGAAAATGGTGATGGGGTAACGGGCAAATCTTATCATGTTGTAAACGGGCGGAGCCAGCCCCATGCGATCTTCGAAGAAAAAAGACACCGCGGTAATGCCCAGAAAAACACCCGAATACACCAGTGACGCCGATGGCCCTAATACTATAACAGCCAAAATATCCGTGGGTTCCCAAACCAGATTCATTTTGGCTGCGGAGTAGACCATCACCACCGTGCCAATGAGGATTTCATTCAATCCGGAAATGTTGAAGGACTCGCAGAGCACCTGCCCCAGAGTGCTGACCGGACGCAACAAGACACGGTCGAACTTGCCCTGGATGATGTATTTTTCGCTGAAGCCATACAAATTGATGCTGGTGAGGTTGAAGAGCCCCAAAGGGACCAGGCTGAATCCGTAGATAAACAGGACTTGGTGGTAAGACCACCCCTTGAGCGAGTCCACCTTGCTGAACAGAACACCGAGCACGGCCAGTTGAACCACCAACGAAAAACTGACCGCCAGGGTATCGATGAGGAAATCCACACGATAGGCCAGTCGGGTTTTGACGAACTGGCGGAAATAGTCCCCGAAAATACCCAACTCCCACCAGATGTGAGAAAGAGTCCCTCGGGTTGGGCCCAAACTGGGTTGAGGGTTTTGGATTTTTTTGTCCATGTTACCCTCCCTGCACGGTGACGTGGCGCACGGACCAGGCCCACACCAATCGTCCGGCCAGATAGAAACCAACCGCCCAGGCCAGTTGAATGCCCAATGCGATCCACAGTTCGGAACCTGGACGTTTGCCAAGATAAATGGTCACCGGGATATAACTGATCGCCTGAAAAGGCAACCAAGCCATGATTTTTTGAATGAATTCAGGGAAGAAAGTGAACGGAACGATCACGCCGGTCATGAAATCCAGGGCGACCATTTTCGCACGCAACAGGCCCTGGATGTTTTTGGTGAAAAAAGCTATGCAGCCCAGGAGAAAATTCATTTGGGTGTAGATAACCAAAGCCAGACAAAAGCTCAGGAAGGACCAGCCATAAAGGGCGGCCTCGGGCGGACCGTTGATGCCGAAGAGCGGAATGATGACCACCATGATGGGCAGGGTGAACATCAAAAGCCGGAAAGCACTCTCGCCCACCACTTCGAACATCATCACCGTTTGCAGGTTGTAGGGCTTGATCAACTGCATGGCGATTTGCCCTTCCATGATTTGACCGGACAACTCCCTTGCTATGTTGTTGAAATAGAAACTGCGGCCAATCCAGCTGATGGCCACGTAGGTGATCATCTCGTCCAGGGTCAAACCACCGATCAGATTGTCGCTCCCGCTTTGCACCCTGCTGGCAAAAAGGGCGTTGTAGAGGTAATAAAAACCCGCTACGTAGATGGTGTAAGTCACCACCCCTGTGTAGTAGCGCAACCGGTAAGCGAGAAACTTGAGGAAAGCCAATCGGATAAAATTTCCATACAACGAGAGAGTGGCTGATCCTCCACGACGCCAGGGTTTCAAATGGGATTCGATCAGGGTGCGGCTCATTTCTTGTTGCTCCCGCCATCACGGTAGATCTGGGCTACAATTTCTTCGATGGGCGGTTCTGCCAGATTCAAATCCGAAACATTGCAGGCATTGACCAGTCGTTTGATGACCTCGGCTCCAGGTGCTTCGCTGCGGTTGAATTCGGCAGTGTGCAGCAAACCCTCACCCTCTTCCCATTGCACAGGCATGCCTTCAGTGACCTGGGCCAATTGATCGCTGGAAAGTTTCTGCCGCAATTCAACCGTCAGCCTGACCCGATGGCCCGTGCGCCGGCGCAAATCGGCCAGCAATCCATCGAAATGCACCACTCCCTCATCAATGATGATGATGCGTTTGCAGAGCTGTTCGATATCCCCCAGGTCATGGGTCGTCAGGATGATGGTCACTCCTTGGTTCTCGCGGATATCCTTCAGGAAGCGACGAACACTGTCCTTGGCCACCACATCCAGACCAATGGTTGGTTCATCCAGAAAAAGAACCCGGGGTTGGTGCAGCAGGGCCGCCGCCAGGTCACAGCGCATGCGTTGCCCAAGGGAGAGCTTGCGCACTGGCTGGTGCAGAAAATCCCCAATGGCGAGCAAATCGTGGAAGACACCCATTTGTTTTTTGTATGTCGCATCGTCCACTTCGTAAATCTTCTTCAGCAGCCGGAAGGATTCCACCACCGCGAGGTCCCACCACAACTGGGTGCGCTGGCCAAAAACAGCGCCGATATGCCGAGTGTATTGCAACCGGTTTTTCCAGGGAACCAGCCCACCCACGGATACAGTCCCGCTGGTTGGTGTCAGGATGCCGGTAAGCATTTTGATGGTGGTGCTTTTACCTGCGCCATTGGCGCCGATGTATCCCACCAGTTCACCCGCATCAATATCAAAGGACACCTTGTCCACAGCGCGCAGAATTTCCTTCCTGGGACGAATCAGATCGATCAGGCCACCAGCAACACCTTCACGCTTTTTGGTGATTTTATAATCGCGAACCAGGTCGCGCACTTGGATCATGGGTTCCATCAGAAGGGAACGTTTCCAGTGTTTGCTTCATCGGAAGCCGGGGTTTCATCAGAAGAACCACTCGATTGCAGCCCCTCTACCAATTGCCGAACCTCGGCATCGGTTTTTTCCAACTTACCTCGACAAATCTGGATCAGCTCCACAGCACGGCGAACTTCCGCACCCAGTTTGTCGATGTCGATGTTGTCGTCTTCCAGGCCGGCGAGAATTTCTTCCACTTCGTTGACGGCTTCACCGAAAGAGAGATTTTTGGCCGGTTTCTTCTTGCTTGCTGCCACGTTTTTTTCCTTTGGTTGATTTGGGTTTGCGGGGTCCGGATCCAGGTTGCACGATGCTGCGCACCTGGCCCGCGGCGAATTGAGTCAATATGGAGTCGCCCGGGCTCAGCCGAGCTGCGTCGGTGATGGTTTTCCCATCGGAATCCACAGTTAAGCTGTAACCTCGGGCCAACAATCGCGCAGGATCCAGGAGTCGGGTCTTTTCAGCCAGTTGAGCCAGCTTCAATTGTGCTGCCACAGTGGGTTTGGGAGCTTCACGGACGAGTCGTGTCTTTTGCTGATGGAGCTCCCGTTCAACGGAGATCAACCGATGAAGGGCCGCCCGGCTCAAACGTGGACCGACGCCTTGCAGGAGACCATCATTTTGCATGATCACACGATGCGCACCAGTGTGCAAACGGGCAGCAAGATGGGAAAGGCTTTCCCTCCTGCCAGCCAGGTTGCCACCCACCCGATGCAGCAAATGTCCGGCCAGTTCCTGAACACCCAGGCGAGCACTCAATAAGACTCGGTCGGCCAGACCAGGAAGTTGGTCAGCCACTTGAAGCCGACGTCTGGCTTCATCCAACCGGCTTGTGATCACCGCGAGCAGGTCTTCGGCGGCGTCATCCAGTCGGCGAGCGGCAAGGTCGATGATCTCAACCAGAAGTTCGGCCGCTGCGGTGGGTGTTTTGCAACTCTGATGGGCCACCAGGTCGGCGATGGAAGTATCGATCTCGTGGCCAATGGCAGTGATCACCGGCACTGGAGATTCGGCAATTGCCACGGCCAGATCGCGCTGGTCAAACCAGCTGAGGTCGGCCCGCGAGCCCCCACCCCGGGTGATGATGATGACATCCACCAGGTTGGCCTGGTGATTTTCCAGGGCTGCAATAACCTCCGCTTGCAACATCTCGCCCTGCATTTTGGCCCCGCACAGACTCACTTCAAATGCCCAGCCGGAAGCGACGATCCCCGTCATGAAATCATGGTGGGCGGCACTTTCAGGAGAGGTGATCAGGCCAATGCGCAGGGGCAATTCCGGCATGGGCAGGGCAGAATTTTTATTGAGCAATCCGCGCTCGGTGAGAAAAGCCAGGGTTTCGCGGCGGCGGGCTTCCAGTTTGCCCAAGGCAAAAGTTTTGTCCACACCCACGATTTTCAGGCTGATTTTACCAAATTTGGCGTAGAAATCGACTTTGCACTCCAGGCAGACTTCCAGCTTGTTGGTGATCTGGAAATCGGGGTCGGTACCATCGACGTACCGACCCAAACCGTAGCGCTGCCGGTCCCAGCCCATGAGGGCCATGGCTATTTGGTACTCGGCGGCCCCACTGCCTCCGGTTTCCTGCAGCTCAAAATACAGATGCTTGCGGTGGGCCGCGTCGGGGGGAAATCGTTGCACCTCGCCGCGGACCCAAATGGTGCTGGGAAAAGCCATGCCGATGGCGTCACTGATGGCGTCATTGACCTGGCGCACCGACAAAACCTGACGTTTTTCGGCAGCATCATCCTGGGTGTCATTCCACAAACTCAAATCTCCAACTCCTGCCATCGGGCGCCGCCACCCCGGTGATGATCACCAGCAGGCGGCGCAGGGTTACCTCTGAAAGCCTTTCGGACTCACCGAGTGCTGTCCAGGAATCAGGAGACAATAATTTGCACCGCCCGGGCCAGCAGACGCGCTCCGAAACCGGTGCCTCCCACCGGGGCAGTGGCCGAGCCCTTTTCCGCATAAGAAGGTCCGGCAATGTCCACATGGGCCCAGTGGGTATCGTCGGGCACAAAGTGGGACAGGAACCCGGCGGCGGTCAGGGCACCACCTTCACGGGGCCCCAGGTTTTTCAGGTCACTCCAGGTGCCTTTCATGGCGTCCTTGTGCTCGTCGATCAAGGGCAAATGCCAAACGCGCTCGAAGGTTTCGCCACCGGCCTGCTTGATCGAATCGATGAGTTCGCTGCTGTTGCTCATCAAGCCGGCAAAATGGCTGCCCAGGGCCACCACACAGGCACCGGTCAGGGTGGCTGCGTCGATGATGTAGTCAGGCTTGCTGCGGCCGGCGTACCAGAGGGCGTCGCCCAGAATGAGGCGGCCTTCGGCGTCGGTGTTCAAGACTTCCACCGTCTTGCCGTTGGCCATGGTCAAGACATCGGCGGGACGGATGGCGTTGCCATCAGGCATGTTTTCAGCAGTGGGAACGATGGTCACCAGATTCACGTCCAAACCCAGGCGCGCGATGATTTGCGCCGCACCCAGCACGGCGGCGGCTCCACCCATGTCCGATTTCATCAGATCCATGTTGGCACCGGGTTTGAGGCTGATGCCACCGGTGTCGAAGGTGACACCTTTGCCCACAAGGGCAACCGTGGGTGACTTTTTACTTTTGCCGCCTTTGTACTCCAGGGCGATGAGGCGGGGCGGGTTGATGCTGCCCTGGCCAACTCCCAGCAGGCCTCCCATGTTCATTTTTTTCATTTGGGGGACAGTCAGGATTTTGCAGCTCATACCCTCTTCTTTGGCCATTTTCCGCGCGGCTTCGGCCAGCTTGGCTGGTGTCTGCAAATTTGGTGGGTCGTTGACCAACGCCCTGGCAAAGTTGCAACCGCTGGCGAATTTTTCCCCTTCGGCAACACCGGCACGCAGAGCCTTGTGGCGAGTCGAGTCGGCCAGGAATTTCCAACTTGTTGGGATTTCTTTGGATTTATTAGCGGTTTTCAATACGCCGGTGGCCGAAAGCCCCATTTCCGCCCCCTCGACCCAAGCGCGGGCGAAAGCAGCGTCATCAATGCCCAAACGAGTGTCTTCGGGTACTGCCACCAAAATGCGGGCGGCATTCATGGCTCTGGCTTTTTGAGCTGCAGTGCCGGCGGCTTTGCGAATGGTTTCCAAGCCCAGCTCTTTTTCATCACCGAGGCCGGTGAGCAAAAGCCAGCCAGCTTTGGTGTTGGAGCAATAGACCGGCAGCAAGGATGATGCTTTGGCTACAAATCCGCTGGTGGCAACTTTCTTTTTCAGTCCCGCAGCGGGTTTTTGGCCGGGAGCTGAAGGTCGGATACCGCCTTTAGTGCCTTTGAGCACCCTCTTCAAATCAGCATTGTCATTTATTTGGAAAACGGGGAATACCAACAGATCACCAGGGGTGTCTGCGGTTTCGGTTTTTGAAATGGTCCAGCGCAAGAGCTTTCCTCCCTGAAAAAACAGGATTCGCCTGGATATGGCGAATCGGATTCAGAAACTACAGATAGGGAGTTTAACACCACATGGAGTTTTGGCCAGTACGGATTTGCCGTGTGGCCATACGCGACTGACCGATATTTGAGAGAACCTGTTCGTCACCTTAATAATGGAACAGAGCAATTACGCTCGGGGCCGACACGGAGGCCTGAATAGCCGTTCTATATCTTATTTTAATAGAACCATTTTTTTCTGAACAGCGCTGGAGTTGCCAACCAGGCGAGCATAATAAACTCCACTGGACATCGTGCTACCAATACCATCCTTGCCATCCCAAACAACCGACTGAACAGTTCCTGATCTCAGGAACTCACTAACCAGGTTTCGCACGAATTCTCCCCGGGCGGAATAAATGTTCAACTCGACAAAACCATCGGTTTCCAGGCTGAAACCGATGGTGGTGCTTGGATTGAAAGGATTAGGATGGTTCGGGTGCATGTTCAGGCCAGCGGCCACCTGGGGTACTGCCGAAACACCCCCACCTCCAAATTCAAAAACATACATGGCACCAGCAGCAAATCCATTGTCCTGATCACCAACTGCTCCTGAGACAAGAATCCCATTTTCCAACGCCACTGATTTGCCAAAATAGTGATTTACCAAGGCATCGCTGGGCTGATGACGACTGATTTGTTCACCAGTGATTGCATCGAACAAGAAAACTGATCCGGCCCGGTCATAGTTTAAATTGCTGCGGTTCTCTCCCACTGCCACAATATTATTACTGATGGCTACTACGCTGCCAAAATCGGTATTCTGAGCCAATTCGTTGGGTTTGATTTTCACTGTCTGAGCATAAGTTGTGGCGTCAAAAAGATACACGGCACCAAATCCGTAATATTCGTAGCGGGCTCCAATGACAACCGTATTATTTTCAATGTCCGCAGAGATACCAAATTCATCACTCGAATTGCCGTCTTCGGGAAGCAATTTGGCCAACTGGTCACCCGTCTGGGCATCAAACAGGTAAGCGGAACCGGAATTGGAGCCATTGTCATCATCGTGATATGACCCAACTACAACCAGGCCATTTTCAATGGCGATGGATTGACCAAAACCATCGCTGGCCGCCCCATCATCGGGCAAGAGCTTATGAAGTTGGGCACCAGTTTCTGCATCAAAAATATACGCCGCGCCGGAATAGGCCCCATTGGTACCATCACCCACCGCTGAGACGGCGACAAGACCATTGTCAATATCCACCGAGAAACCAAAAGCCTTGTTTGAAGTCACATCCGAGGGAACCAGCTTGTAAAGCTGACTACCGGTGGAAACATCGAAAAGATAAGCCGAACCGCTTCCATTATATGGTGCATTGCTTTCAAAAGATCCCACAACCGTAATACCACCCTCTATGGCAATGGACACACCAAACCTATCATGATCGGCACCATCATCTGGCTGAAGCTTGAACAGTTGAGCCCCGGTATTCAGGTCAAACAGATAGGCAGAACCAGCCCTTGAGCCTTGCTCTCCTTCATCTTTTGCTCCCACGGCCACAACACCGGAATCCAAGGCAATGGAATATCCGAAATCATCTCCGGTCACTCCATCATCCGGTAAGATTTTATTATCTTCAGGAATAACTTCAGAAAAAGCGGTAAGGGCGCAAAACTGAAGAACCAACATTATGGAAAATATTTTGATTGAGTCAGTAAATCTAATCATTTTCAAGCTCCAAATTGAGAGAATAATTTATTTGATCGCCCCATATGCCCTAGCCAAAAAATCTTCAAACAGTATCGAATGAAGATATGGAAATGAGGCATTTTTTGAGCTATCTGCTCAGGTGATCAAAATTATACAGCATCCATAACCGAATTTCAATATCATACTAATTTGGTGGCTTTTGCTGATTGGCCAAAGGAACTAAGGATAATATCATTGAGATTTGATGTTTTAACTTGCTGCGGGGATAAATCGATCCCCGCAACGGAATAATTGATCGAAATTCTTATTCTAGTTGATCGTAATTTTCACAGGCCTACGGCAAGCACTCAATCCTGAGTTACGAATTATCCTTTGCCACTGCGCTAACCGTCGATCCGATGGTGAGTATGCTCACCCCGATGAACAGCAATTTGACTCCCAACAAAATACCGATGGCCCACATACCGGACAGTGGATACTGGCGCCAGATCATGAGGCCGAGCAGGATCGAAACAACCCCGCCGAACATCAACCAGCCCCAACCAGCCTCCGGCTTCCGCTTAAGCGCCGCACTGATTTCAAATGCCCCATCCAGGAAAAGGTAAAAAGCCAGAAT
>JAUUYW010000435.1 GCA_030590265.1 Candidatus Krumholzibacteriia bacterium | reverse complement strand
GGGAATTTTGCCTATGTGGTGACCGATTCGATCTTCACCCGATACTTCATCACCGATCCCACATCACCCGGTTATAATATCGAAGGACACCATGTCGCCGGTGAGTCTTACAAAAGCCTGCAAGTGGACGGTGACCATGCATATTTCACTTCATTGATGTACGGATCTTTTGCGACTACGGGTCTCGAAATCGTCCAGATTTCTCAGCGCAGTGTGCCTCAAGATGGGAAAGAAGTTTGGGGGGCATCCACTGCCTTTGACGGTGCTGATCATACCAATGTGCGTGGTCGCGCCAGCACTCAGGGTTCCTGGAACGGTTCCTTCTACTTATCCACAGGTGAGGCAATTTACACCCAAGTTCCCCTGGATTCCTGGGAACGGTTGACTCCGGGCCCAGACATGGTCTGGATTGGCTCTCTTGTTTGGGCCACGGATGTTCCCCGTCCATTTTTGAACCAGGTGAATGTAGAGTGGCTCACCGATTTCGCCCCGGTTCGGTCTCTCGTCGATACTCCTGGAGATCAGGGTGGCTGGGCCCGTCTGAGCCTGGACCGTTCCGGTTATGATTTCGCCGACGAAACAGAGTTGCCGGTCACGGGATATCAGATTTACCGTCGCGTGGATGATCCAGTTTTGGCAAACGGGACGGATAAAAATACGAACCCGGTGGAATTTCCGACTCCCGATGCCGAGGGACTGAGACGATGGACAGTTGGTGGACGTTCTTATGCGGTAGCCAGCAATCAATCAGCCAGCAACGAATCAGTCACCGTCCAATCGGGTAGCTTTCCTGGTGGCACCTGGGAAGCGGTTGCTTGGATTGCCACTACCCAGACCTACGATTACACTCTCGCCGTGCCCACCGTGGCCGATTCCACAGCCAGTGGCGACCATTGGTCGGTATTCCTTGTCACCACCCACACCACGACCCCATCACAGTGGTTTTCCAGTTCTCCGGACAGTGTTCAATCCATCGACAACATTGCCCCCGGAGTTCCCCAAAACCTGGTGGCCAGCTACAGCGAAGATGAAATCCAACTCGATTGGGATGATGCGCAGGACGTTGATTTTGGATCTCATCGTGTATACCGAGACATCAGCCCGGATTTCATTCCGACGGAAAACAATCTGATTGCCGAAACAGTCGGATCATCCTGGATTGATGCCATCGCGGCACCCCACAACTACCATTACAAGGTATCAACACTGGATTATGCTGGGAACGAGAGTGGCACCGCATCACTGGACCAAGCTTCGGGCACGCCTCAAGGTGGACCGCGGCCAATCCTGGCAATTCAAGCTGTGGCGCCCAACCCTTTCAACCCATCCACAACCATCCGTTATTCTTTGCCCCGGTCCGGAACGGTCCATCTGGACATTTATGATCTGGCGGGACGTAAAGTCAAACGACTGATTGCCGAGCATCAGGAAGCAGGGGAGCATTCTGTTCCTTGGCGGGGTGTCGATGCAACCGGGCGCACGGTTGCCGCCGGGGTTTATGTGTGCCATTTGCAAGCACATGGCAAAAGAGACAGTCAAATGTTGGTCTTGGTGAAGTAGTCCGCGGCTCAACTACCGGAATTGCCAGATTAACCAGATCCAGTTGCCAATCAAGATCAGAGCCACCAGATATTTGGTGGCTCTTCTATCATTTTCCCGCATTTCCAGTGACCGGCGGAAGCGGGGCAGAACCGTGGCCACAATAGCAAAGACCGCCCAAATCAATAAAAAAACCGTACCCAAGGAAATAAGAGGATTGGCCACCAGGGCTTCAACAAAATCACCCCGCATTATGGCGACAATGCTGTGGGTGCCGCCGCAGGTCAGGCAGGGAACCCCGGTGGTGTCGCGCACGGGACAATGGGCCAATCGATAAGTCAGGTCAGGAAACAATCGAGCCAAACCAAGCCCCAAAGCGGCAAACAGCAACAGAGGAAAAACCAGCAGTCGCGGCCAGGGTCCTTTTTCAGGGGTCAGTTTCAATTCCGGGTTAGTCCCATCTGCAAAATTCCAAGTCCCGATCAGTTCATGAGGGCCATCCAAACAATGACTGAACCACCGATGACCGAAAGACATAACAGCATGGGGGCCAACACGGCCAGCACCGCTTTCCACGGTTCGGTTTCATGAATACTGTACAATCC
The DNA here is from genome assembly GCA_030590265.1 of Candidatus Krumholzibacteriia bacterium. Taxonomy (GTDB): domain Bacteria; phylum Krumholzibacteriota; class Krumholzibacteriia; order LZORAL124-64-63; family LZORAL124-64-63; genus LZORAL124-64-63. The sequence continues at coordinate 967 of JAUUYW010000435.1, read as the reverse complement.
TATGATCAAAATCACAAGACTCCAAACCATTGCAATCCAACTGCCACAAAGGGGCACCAACAAGAGGACGGAAGTGGCTTCGCTGTAGGCGGCCACACGAAAAGTGGCTTCGAAGCCCAGGCGCCCTCCTCCCAGCAACAAAAGCACCCCATGGGTCAGTCCTGCTTGCACAAAAATGGCGGCGGCCACCCACACGGGGCTGGTCAGAAAAATGAAAAACAAACTGAGGGTGCTGCGGCCCTGGGAAAAATCGCCAAAAAGGGCCATTTGCAGGGAAGAGCTGACCAGGGAGTACATCCAGGCGATAAAAGTACCCACAACACCCAACAAGATGGCAAACAGCAGCGGCTGCATCAATCCAACCTGTGAAGGCATGCGGAGAAAGAAGCGTCCTGGTGCCAGCAGGACATCTTTGATGGTCAGGTACAGGGCATTGAGCAAGCCGAAGCGATCCCGCCGTTCCCAAGGCGGCAACTGAAGGCCTTCACCTTGTTCTTGGCCGAATTCAGGGGGTGGGGTTTGGGAATCAGTCAAAATTGAGTCTCCAGGGTGCGAGGTTTGGCCGCCAATATCTGGAAGTACGGGTTATATTAGCAGACGTTGCAATAAATTTCAGGTTGTGGTTTTTCGAGACGTTACCAGGACTATGCCTTCCACCTCCGGTCAGACTTCAACAGGAAATGCAGTACTGGCCCGAGTTAAAGATTGTTTAAGCAAAGTCAATATGTCCCCTTAACTGCCACGAGAAAATGTCCCCTCATGGCAGAGGTGCTGGTTTTGAGCTGATGTAGACCTGCATCATGGATCGTCCACGTATCAGGCCGTTCTTTTCTCGCCTTTTCCAAGATCTTACGGGTTCATTGAAGGGAGTTGCCGGGTATTTGGCAATGACTTCGCCTTTTCTAAGAACTGTCCAGCAACCATCCAGGTGCTGTTTGACCAATACTTTTGCTTTTGCATAACCCTG
>JAUUYW010000008.1 GCA_030590265.1 Candidatus Krumholzibacteriia bacterium | reverse complement strand
GGTACACACTCACCTCTGACAAAACCACCGAAGCAGCCCGCATTGGTTCTCGAAAGTGGGACAAGTTCGGCATCAGTCGTGACATTGAACGTCAATTCAGTGAATTGGGCAGTTTGGTCTATTCCGGCTTGAAAGATGAACAAGATGACATTCTGGCCGGGGAACCGGTGTTGGAACTGATCCAGCGCATCGAACGCCTTGAAAAGGAGCTGGCCAGCAAAGTGGATGAAATTGATAAGATCAAGGATGAATACGCCAAAGCTGCCGCTGCTGGAGGAGCTGATACAACAACTGGTCCCTTTGCTGATGATTCCAGTGTGGTCACTGAAACAGTCTTGAAAGATCCTGTGTTGGACGTTGGGTCGGGTGATTCGGCAATTTTGGTGGAGCCTGCTGATGGAGATGAATCAGGTTCATCCGAAACGGAAACAGATGAATTGAAAGAGACCAAGGATTAATCTTGTAGCTTATTGTAGATATTGCGGAAAGTATTGCGGAAGGTATTGCGGAGCAGGGGAGACCCTGCTCCGTGGCATTCTTGTGACATAAATTATTATGCTGCAAGGAAAAAACTCTGTTGACAAGATTTGAATATGCGGATAAGATCTATAAAGTTCCCTGTAATGCCCGGTGCTCTCTCCCAAGGGATCCCGGGAAGTGGCTCACTCCTTCACCGGATTTAATCTTTTTGTAAAGGTCATTAATCGGTGGTAATGTGATGCTGCGAATTTCGATCAAACAATTGAGGCACACCAATGCCGGCAACCAGGTTTTTCATAACCCGGGTGCTAGTTTAGCGTGTGCTTTTCTGTTTTTTCTGGGGTTCGTTTTTTCTGTCGGGGCCATTCCGGCCCAAGCCGATCCATTAGAATCTCCCTTTATTTCCGTGGGGCGCACTGTTCGTCCCGCAGTTGTCAATATCCGCACCATCCGCTCCATGACCGACGAGGGTGTGGGAACCAGTCCCTTGCAGGATATGTTCAGGCAGTTCTTTCCCGACGAAGAAGGCAAAGGTGGGCGTTTCGAAATGCCTTCCACCGGATCCGGGTTTATTGTCTCTGGATCAGGGGATATTCTGACCAATCACCATGTCATTGCCGATGCCGACGCCATTTATGTTCGATTCAGCGGTGAACGCCGCGAATACCTTGCGTCCTTGGTGGGTGACGATCCCAGTACTGATTTGGCACTCATCCACATTGATCCCGCCGGCCGTCAGCTGACTGCCCTGGAGTTTGCAGACAGTGACCAGCTTGAGGTGGGAGCCTGGGCCGTTGCTGTAGGGAATCCGTTTGGCAATTTGGAAAGCAGTTTGACGGTTGGCGTGGTCAGCGCCAAAGGCCGCAGTGATCTGGTTATCGGCGGGCTTACGCCGCGTTACCAGGATTTTATCCAAACTGATGCGTCCATCAATTTTGGTAACAGTGGCGGGCCTTTGGTCAATGTCCAGGGGCAGGTCATTGGTGTGAACACCGCAGTGAATCAATCGGGACAGGGAATTGGCTTTGCCGTTCCCAGCAATATGGTCTCACGCATCTATCAGCAGCTAAAACAAAACGGCCGGGTTATTCGGGGGTACTTGGGAGTTCGCACCGAGGACGTCATCTCAGTGGTTGGCCATGAAATTGAAGGCGAGCCCACAGTTGGTGCTCGCATCATCTCGGTTTTGGCCGGGAGCCCAGCCGCCGCAGCCGGTTTAAAATCCGGTGATGTGGTGACGGCCTTTGCGGGCTCAGAAGTTGATTCACGCAACAGCTTGCAATTTCTGATTGCGGGAGCGGTTCCCGGTCAGGATGTGGATTGTGATATTTACCGGGACGGGACCCAGCAGAGCATCCGGGTCCGTCCTGTGGAATGGATAGACGAGCAGGGCAGTGGAGATGCTTCCCCGGCACAACACTGGCTCGGCATGATGATGGCAGACCTGAACGGTGGCGACCCCAAGGTAGCCCGCCTGAAGGATATGCTTGGTGTTACTGCAACGACCGGAGTGATGGTCATTGTGGTTCAGGAAAACCAACCCGCAGCTGATGCCGGTATCAGCCCGGGGGATGTGATCGTGTCCATCGACGGCCACGAGATTTCCGACCTCTCGGATTACGAAGAGGCCAGGAATTTGATGGCCGCCCGCACCGATCCGCTGACCTTCCTGGTCAGGACCGGTGGGACCGAAAACTATATGACGGTTGTACCCCGCCATGGCGGGATTGATAACTAACCGAGCTCTCCTGTAAGGGGCTTGGTGGTTGGTTCGGATTTGATCCGGACCGGGCCCGAATCGTCCTGGGCCCACGGCTTCGGCCACGCTGTTTCGACAACGGAATGGCAACCCCCACGCTGGCATGGAGGAATCCTGATGGCTGGCAGAAGGAATGTTTTACCCGCGATGCACGAGAAGGGCCTTGAGGTCTACTTCCGTGACATCAATCGTTACGACTTGTTGAGTCGGGAAGAAGAAGTGGATCTGGCCAAAAGGATCCGCTCTGGAGAAGATGAAGCTTTGCAGATCCTGGTGCGAGCCAACCTGCGCTTTGTTGTCTCTGTGGCCAAACGTTACATCCACCAGGGATTGATGCTTTCGGATTTGATCAACGAAGGCAACCTGGGCTTGTTGAAAGCCGCTCACCGCTTTGATGAGGAGCGGGGTTTCCGGTTCATTTCCTATGCTGTTTGGTGGATCAGACAATCCATCATGCAATCCTTGCTGGACAAGTCCCGCACCATCAGATTGCCACAAAACCAGACTGCCTTGCTGATCAAAATTGGCCGCACACGTTCTGTCTTGCAGAATGAAGGCAGTCCAACTCCTACCGCATACCAGATAGCAGAACGACTGGATCTGGATGTGGAAGATGTGGTGCACGCCCTGCGGTCCGACCGCAAGGAACTGGCGCTGGAAGATTCCGGTGAAAGTGGCAGCGATCGCCCGTTGACCGAAGTTCTTGAGGATACTTCACAGGTATCACCTGATTTTGAGGTTCTGCAACGTGGTTTGCGGGAAGACGTGCGCAAGTGTTTGGCCGTGCTGACTGATCGGGAAGCGCAGATCATCGTGCAATACTTTGGCTTAAGCTTTGAAGAAGCCCAAACCCTGCAGGTGATTGGGGAACGAATGGGACTGACCCGGGAACGGATCAGGCAGATCAAGGAAAAAGCCTTGGCAAAAATTCGTAACTCAAAAAATCGCAACCTCTTGTACGACTACTATTAAGCCGTCAGATGGTCTCTGTATCGAAAAAACAAGGGCTGGTGTCCATGGTGATACCAGCCCTTTCTACGCCTGTGGGTGATTTGGTCCAGTAATTGCTTATTGTTGCCCGTAAGGTCCGGACCATGCAAATGGTGTCGCAACCTACCATTAGCTGCCCCAAAGCGGTGTGATTGTAGCGAAGCCGGGTTCAATAGTTGACATTTTCGGCTTCTTGGGTGAGTTTATGGGGGAAATTCATCCTAAAGGTCCTCTTTGGTCTTGTTTGTTGCTTGACCTGGATTGCCTGCTTGTGTCCTTTTGATCCCTTTCATAACCGGATGGCCATGAAGCTCAAGAAAGCCTACACCTTTTTGTATATGCCCGATGACCACGGGCAAACCCGTCAGCTGAGGGTTCCTCGCTGGAGTATCGTATTGGGTCTGGGAACCCTGGTTTTTTTGCTGGGGCTTTCGGCCATGTATGGTGTCGGGGTGAAAACCGGATCCGGCTGGTTGCCGGGTGGGTCCGAGCTGCGTTTGGAAAACCATAATCTGGTCACCCGGATTGATGATCTGCAGGACCAGGTTCAGGGGTTGCGCCAGGAGATGGATCTCACTTTTGAGATGCAAAACGTGGTAGCTACGGCAGTGGATTTGCGTCCGTTGGATCAGGAAACTTTTGCCGCCGGTGTTGGTGGCCGTGGGCCCATGTCTTTTGCGGATGTTGAAATTCAGGGGCAGGATCTGTCTTTGGAATTCCAAGGTGAATTTGCCGGGCTGGGTCAGGAAGTTGAATTGATGATTCGGCAGGCTCGGATTCAACGCCAGGGATACCAGGCCATGCTCGATACTTTGTCTTCCCGCAAGGGTATCAGGGCACAAATTCCCTCCATTCGTCCCATAGACACTGGTTGGGTCAGCTCCCGGTTTGGTATTCGGAAAGATCCGTTTACTGGCAATGGTCGTTTTCATCATGGACTGGATTTTGCGGCACCCACTGGTACCGAGGTGCGTGTGACCGGAGACGGTGTTGTCACCCATGTTCAACAGCAACGTGGTCTGGGAAAAGTGATCAAAATCGACCACGGAAACTCCGTGGTGACTGTTTACGCCCATTTAAACAGACAGGATGTCAAAAAAGGTGACAAGGTGACGCGTGGTCAGGTCATTGGAGCCTCGGGAAATACAGGGCGCAGCACGGCTCCTCACCTGCATTACGAAATCAGGGTTCAGGGGCGGTCGGTCAATCCGGTGCCATATATTCTGGACTCTTACGCCACCCGGAATTGATCCCAGGGCTCTCTTTTTATTTTTTGTTGAAACCCGGAAGCAACTTTCGGGTTTTTTTATGCCCGGGGACAGTTTGAACTTTCGGTGGGAACCAAGCAGGGGCTGTGTTAGATTTGTCTCTTAGTATTTCGGGTTTCGGACGGACCCGCCGCCCCATTGTACCTTGACCGGATTGATCGAAGGAGCGAAAACAATGCCTTGGCCTTCACCAATCTCCATTCCTACCCCCCGACTTCCTCTTTTGGCGGTTTGGGGTTTTGTATTGTGGAGTCTTCTGGTGTCGGCACAGGTGAGTGCAGGACAGGCTCCCGAAGTCTTGCGAATCCGACATTTCTCCGGGCCGAATAAAACCCGAGTGGTGTTGGATATGAGTCATCCGGCGTCCTACGAAATCCGGATCATCAGTGACCCTCATCGCTTGGCCATCAATCTGCCTCGTTGCTCCTTTGTCAACACTGCCAGCATCGGTGTGGGAGATGATCTTGTTGACCGCATTCGGTGCAATCCTGGCCGCACTCGGGCTCAAGTTGTTCTGGACCTGGGTGGGAGTTTTGAGTTCAAAACATTTTCCTTGCCGGCTGGTCATGGCAAGCCTTACCGGGTGGTGTTGGATATTTTTCCTACGCCCGTGAAACCTGACCGGGCACCTCCTCCTGTCATTGCCGCCGATCCTGTAAAAATCCCTGAATTGGATGTTTTGTTCACGGTGGTTATTGATCCCGGGCATGGTGGGCTGGACCCTGGGGCCATTCGGGGAGGAACTCAAGAGAAGCATGTGGTGCTGGACGTCAGCCTTACCTTGGCCCGGTTGCTGAACCAGGTGCCAGGGTATCGTGCCGTGTTGACCAGGGATGGGGATTATTATCCCAATCTTGATCGACGCGTGGCCATTGCCAGGGAAAAAGAAGGTGACTTGTTTCTGAGTGTGCATTGCAACACTCATCGAAAGAAAAAAATCAAGGGGATGGAAGTGTATTTTCTTTCCCTGCAGGGGGCCACCGACAGGGAAGCCAGGGAGTTGGCCCATAAAGAAAATGCTGCCGATCTGGTGGGGTTGGATTCCCACCAAAATTCTGATGACATGGTGATGAAAATTCTGATGGATATGCGCATGACACGTGTGTTGCATGAGTCGGCCCGGTTGGCCCGTCAAATGTTGGCCACCGCCGACGCCAGTTCAGTGGTGGAAAAAAGGAAAGTGAAACAGGCCGGGTTCCAGGTGTTGCGATCCCTGGCCATGCCTTCGGCTTTGGTCGAACTGGCTTATCTTTCAAACGATGCCGATTTGAAGACTTTGCGCAGCAGTGAAGGACGTGACCAGCTGGCCATGGTTTTGGCCGAAGGAGTTTTGGCCTGGCGACATGATCAGGCAGGGCTGGCACGGCTGAAATCGGGCAGTCAGGATAGTTGGGGGCAAGAGTATGCAGTCTGCAGGGGTGACAATCTCTGGAAGCTTGCCAGCAGGCACGGCACAACCATTCAGGAAATAACGGCGAGAAATAAACTGGAGTCCGGGGCATTGATGGTCGGACAGGTCTTGCGGCTACCCCAAGGAGTCAATCAACCATGAATCGACTGGGCCTGAAAATAGCCTGTCTGGTGGCTTCAGTGGTTATCTGGGTTCAAGTGGCTTCCAACACCACAGTGGAGCAGGATGCCAATCTTCCTTTGGTGATTCCGGATCTGGGAGAAAATCTTACCCTGGAAGGCAGCCAACTGCCGTCCGATATTCTGGTGCGTTTGGAAGGAAGCAAGCTGCGCCTTTTTCTGCATCATTTTTTTCAAAGAGACGTGGGCGAAGTGAGAATCAATCCCTGGGATTGGCAACCTGGTCCTGGATTCACCATTCAGATTTTGCCCGAACATGTCTTTTCGGATTTGAAAGTTGTCGGCATTAATCCTCGTGTGCTGTTGGAAATTGAAGTGGACCGGCAAGAGTATCGTTTGTTGCCCATTGTTCAGGAAAACATTGGGGAACTGCGAGACGATTTGGCTTTTCTTGAACCTCCCCAGCTGAAACCCGATTCGGTGCTGGTCGCCGGCCCCAGCCGATTTTTTCTGGAAAATACCGAAGTCGTTGCCGAGCCGGTGGATTTTTCACGGCTAAAGGGGAGCGAACGTTTGACGGTGTCTTTAACCCAGCCTGGTGAATTTTTGCATCTGGTAACCCGCCAGGTTTCGTTGGATTGCCAGGTGGCCAAAATTACTGATCGAACCCTTGCCAACATTTCAGTCATTCCCCTGGTTGATTCAGGGATGCCTCAGGTGGGGGTATCACCGCCTTTGGTGGATGTTATGGTGCGGGGGGTGGCCGACTCGGTGGACGCTCTTTCGGCCAATCGATTCCTGGTGACTGTTTCGGTGGGAACCAGGGAAGAAGGTATTTATCAATTGCCCGGACAAATCGACAGTCCCGATTGGTTGGAGATTATTGGTCTGGACCCGCCCGTATTCCAGGTGATTGTTGGGCGACCTTCGGTCTCCCTTGATTCCTTGTATAAAGCCCGAGGTTTGGATATGCAGGGTGTGCAGGACGCGGATGAGTGAGTCGACCAAGACACCCCAGGGCAGTGGTGATAACCGATCCCTGCCTCGAGTGACCTTGGGGGCTGCTGCCTTGGTCTTGGTTCTGGCCTTGGGGGCAGTGTTCTTTCCCCGTGTCGGTCGTTACGATATGCAGGGTATTTTCCTGGCGTTCAACCCTCCTGGAAGCAGTGATGACAGGATTGATTTATTTGCTTCCATGACTGATGTTTTTGCAGAACTCAGTGGCAACACCATGGAGTTGGTAGTTGTCGATACCCGGGAAAAATTTTTGCAACGGGCTGAACAGGGTGTTGATTTTGTCCTGTGTCCCGATGGCTTGGCCATGGAACTGGCCCAGGCGGACTTTGGTTTTTTGGTTGCTGGACGGCGGAAACTTCCTTCGAATCTGCGTCCACGGGGGGTGTTGTTTTTTCGCCGCCAGGGTGAAACTGAATCTGAGCCGTGGCGAAGCCATCCCTCACGAACGGTTTTTGGTGATTCCCTGAGTTTGGTCTCCATTGGAGGGACAGGGCCCGTGGGCGGCAATGGGCAATGTGCCTTTGGTCCCGATCCTTATGACCATGGTCCGGTTTTGCATGCCTTGCGCCTGGGGGCTTTCGATTTCGCCCTGGTCAGGCAATGGGATGCCAACAGGTTTTTTTCCCAGGGATTACTGGACCCGGTTGTTTGGGGTGTTGAAGATAGAACCATCCCGGTGCCGGATGTTGTCTTGCTGGCCTCCCGGAAAATTCCTCTGGTTGAACGGTTGAAATGGGCTGAATCTCTGGCTTTGATTGGCCGGTCGGGCCAGGAACAAGATTCTCGTCCAGAAAGAACACTGCGGCATCTGGATGAACTCGGACTGGTGGGATTCAATCTGCTGCTGGAACCTGAAATCGAATTGGTTCGGCGGAATTTTCAAGGGAATTGGCCACCTGAGGTCGATTGATGCATATTGTCGGGTCTTGTGGGCTTGATCGCCCTGGATTTTCGCGTTACAGGGTACAAATAGAACAGAAGCAGGTGACCAGCAGGAATTGGTTGGGCGCATGCAGGAGGTCTTGAAGGGTGAATACTGAGATGAACAAGATGCGGACCCATCGTTGCGGCGTTGTGGGCGAATCCTTGGTAGGGCAGAAAGTCAAGGTGGCCGGTTGGGCCAGCAGGATTCGTGATTTGGGTGGGGTCGTTTTTGTGGACCTGCGCGATCGATACGGCAATGTGCAGGTTGTTTTTGAAGACGGTGATCCCCTGGAAATGGCAAAGAACTTCAAATTGGAATCGGTGCTGGGTATTTCCGGCACCGTGCGCCGACGACCTGATGACATGGTCAACCCTGATATGGACACCGGGGCCATTGAAATTGTGGCTGCCAAGGTGGATATTCTGAACACCTGTCTGCCTTTGCCCTTTCAGATTGACCAGGCTGAAAACGCGAGCGAAGAGTTGCGGCTCAAGCATAGATATCTGCATTTAAGGCACCCTGTGATGGCCCACAATCTTCGCATTCGTCACCTGACGGCCATGGCCGCCCGGCGCTATCTGTCAGACCAGGATTTCCTGGAGGTGGAAACTCCGCTGCTGATCAAAACCACCCCTGAGGGTGCCAGGGATTACGTGGTGCCCAGTCGTGTCCATCATGGCCAGTTTTACGCGTTGCCCCAATCGCCCCAGTTGTACAAACAAATGCTCATGGCCGGTGGTGTGGACCGCTATTTCCAACTGGCGCGTTGCCTGCGCGATGAAGACTTGCGGAAGGATCGCCAACCTGAGCACACTCAGATCGATTTGGAGATGAGCTTCGTCACCGAGAATGAAATTTATTCCATCATTGAAGAAATGATGACTGCGATTTTCTCGGAAACCCTGAAGATCGACCTGCCCACACCGTTTTTGCGCATCAGCTATGACGAGGCCATGAACATGTACGGTTCGGACAAACCGGATCTGCGTTTTGGCAATCCCATGCACACCCTGGACGATATCATTCCCGGGTGTGGTTTTTCGGTGTTTGAAAAAACCATCGCCGGCGGTGGAACCGTGCGCTGCCTGAATGCCACTCGCCTGGCCAGTTGGAGTCGCAAACAGGTTGATGAGTTGGAAGATTTTGTCAAAACCCGCGGCGCTTTCGGATTGGCCCGGTTGAAGGTTACATCTGACGGTTTTGAAACGGGAATTGCCAAATTCCTGGGTGAAGATTTTCAGTCAGCACTGCGCGAGCGAACCGGATGTTCGGACGGTGATCTTCTGCTCTTTATTGCGGGGGATTGGAAAATGGCAGTGGAGGCCATGGGGGCCTTGCGGCTGGAAATTGCAGCCAAAGCAGGCTGGATTCCGGCAGACAGCTGGGCCCTGGCCTGGGTGCGCAATTTCCCTCTCTTTGAAAAAGATGAGAAATCCGGTGCCTGGACTGCTTGTCACCACATGTTTACCCAACCACGACCCGAAGATCTGGATGGACTGGAAGATGATCCAGGGGTGGGCCGGGCCCAGCTTTATGATCTGGTATGCAATGGGGTTGAGTTGGGCTCGGGGAGCATCAGGATTCATCAGCGTGAACTGCAGGAGCGTGTCTTCCGCATTGTGGGTATGTCCAAGGAAGAATATCTTGGCAAATTCGGGTTCTTCCTGGATGCCCTGGGATATGGCGCGCCTCCTCATGGAGGCATCGCTTTGGGGTTGGATCGTCTGGTCATGCTTCTGACGGGAAGTCCGTCCTTGCGCGAAGTGATCGCTTTCCCAAAAACCAATTTGGCGGCTTCTCCTCTGGACCGCAGTCCGGGGTCCATCAGTGAGGCCCAGCTGCAGGAGTTGAACTTGCAGATTGTTCCCCAGGAAAAAGAATAGGAAGAGACCAAGGCATGAAATCTGCAGGCAAAAACAACCGACCTCGCCAAGGGCAAAAAATCAAGGTGGATGTGGAAGGAATTGACCTTCTGCATTTGACTGGTCCCGGTGACTGCAATCTGCTTTTTTTGGAAAAGCAATTTGCGGGTTCATTGGTTGTGAGAGGTGATTTTTTGGTCATCAACAGTGATGACGAGCGGGCTGACGACGTGCGCCTGGTTTTGGTTGAATTGGTGGAGCGTGTTCGGCAGGGACAATTGATTGATGAAGTGATAGTCTCCCATCTTTGGGAGCAAATGACTACCCAGGGAAACCTGTCGGTCGATTCCTTGAATCCTGAAGAACCACTGCTTTTTACCAGCGGCAGTCGGGTGGCCGTCAGGACCAAAACACCCGGCCAACAGAAATACGTGGAGGCCATGCGTCGGGATGATGTGGTTTTCTCCATTGGTCCGGCAGGGACCGGTAAAACATTCCTGGCCGTGGTTATGGCCATGGACTATTTGAAACGCCAGCTGGTTGATCGCATCATCCTGGTGCGTCCCGCCGTGGAAGCGGGGGAGCAATTGGGCTTTTTACCAGGAGATCTGCAAGACAAAATAAACCCATATTTGCGGCCTCTTTTTGACGCCTTGTCCGATATTACAGGTGCGGCGAAGATCTCCCGCTATCTGGCCAGCGGCGTGATTGAAGCATCTCCTTTGGCCTACATGCGGGGGCGAACATTGAACAACGCCTTTGTGATTTTGGATGAAGCCCAAAACACTACTGTGGGACAGATGAAAATGTTTTTGACCCGCCTGGGGTTTCAGTCCAAGGCCGTTATTACCGGCGATATTACCCAGATCGATTTGGATGTGCGGGACAAATCCGGACTGGTGCATGTGCAGCAAATCCTCAGTGAAACCGAGGGTGTTTCATTTGTTGAATTAGGCGGTGCCGATATTGTCAGGCACCCGCTGGTTCGTAGAATTGTTGACGCTTTCGAAACGGCGGGAATTGACTCGGAGAACGGCTGATTCCTGGACCGAAGGGTCCAGGGGTCTGGAAAGGAATCGGATTCATGTCCATGCTGTGGTTGCGCATTCGAAGCGTCTTGACCAGGACACCTGTGGGCCGCGATGCCGGTGCGAGGTCCTGGGTTGGTGGAAAACAATCCACAGCAGCCGACAATAGTCGGTCCAATCCCTCTTTGGGAGTTCCTCTCCTGTGTGGGATTGCAGTCCTGGTTTTGCATTTGTTTTTATTTCCTCCCGTTCAACAGATGAGTATGGATTTTCCCGGTGTGGGAGAAATTTCCACCAAGGAAATCAGGGCTCCTTTTACTTTTGAAGCCCCTTTGCCTGAGCAGGATGTTGAAATGCTGCGTCTTCAACAGGTGGTTGTGGAACCACCGATTCTGCATGAAGCCATCCTTCCCGCCGGCACCGAAGCTGGAGGAAGGCTGGGGTTGTTTCTGGCTTCCATGAAGAGAACCCTCGCCGATACGAGTTTCACTTTGGAAGATAGGGTCGGCCTGTTGGCCTTGCAGTTTCCTACCTTGAACCGGGTTGGGTTGCGCCGAATGTTGATGGCTGATGCTGGTGACTCGGTAATCGCACGAATGGATCTGGCCTGGAAAAATGTTTTGGCCAGTGGCGTGGTTGATATGCTGCCACCAGGCCGGTATGACCGTGTGGTGGTCGCCACCAGTGGCAGCGAAAGTCTGCGGCCTCGCGATCAAGTGGTTACCCAGGCTGAACTCCAGGATCGTCTGACTTCGGAATTGCGACGAGCTGGATTGGGTCCGATCATGGCTGTGGAAACTGCTTCGCTGATGCGGCATCTGGTGAGCCCCAATCTGGTGTATTCACCGGAAGAAACGCGGCAGCGACAAAATCTTGCCCGTTCGGCGGTTGTGACCAGTCGTGATTTTATCAAAGGGGAGCGTATCGTCGACCAGGGGGTCCGGGTGACTCCCCAACAAGCTCTCTTTTTGGCTGAATTGGAAAATCAGATGGTTGCCGCAGGGGCGGGCAATCCCAAGTCAGGTCAGTTGACTCGTTTTCTGGGCCGGGTGCTTTTGCTGGCTTTGGCCCTGGGGCTTTTTGGCTGGTTTGGTTCCATTCATTTTGCTGCATCCTTCCAACGAGTTCGCACCTTGGTTGCCTTGGCGATCATTGTTGCCTTGTTCCTTTTGGGGGCCAAGGTGGCTCTGGAAAATCCAGGGTTGGGTCCTTTTGCTGTTCCAGTAATATTACTTTCACTTTTGAGTACGGTGTTGTTTCGGGACCGGGTTGGCTACAATGTTACTTTGCTGGCCGTCACCCTGATGGCCGTCTTGCCTGGTTATACTGCCGGCCAGTTGTTTGCCTGGTATCTCCTGGGCATGGTCACCGTCGTTACCGTTCGCCGCATTCGCAAGCGGGCCCAGTTTTACACTACCATTCTCTTGCTGACCACCTTGTCGCTGGCTTTGATTTTTCTGTTGGACAAAACCGGTGCCGCGCCAAACCAGGGTGAATACCTTGTTGGTTTGTTTACCCCGGTTTTGATGGTGGCCTTTGGGCTGTTTCTTTTGCCGGTCATTGAACCCATGGTTGGAGTCTGCAGTGACTTGACCTTGCTGGAACTGTCCGATTTGAATCACCCCCTTTTGCAGCGAATGGCTCTGGAAGCCCAGGGCACTTATCACCACAGTCAGGTCGTTGGGCAGCTTTCGGAACACGCTGCCCGATCCATTGAAGCCAACTCTTTGTTGACTCGCGTGGGGGCTCTTTTTCATGATATTGGGAAGATGGAAAAACCCGAGTACTACGTTGAAAATCAACACCTGGAACACAACAAACACGATGAGTTGAATCCCAGCATGAGCGCACTGGTTATCGCGGCTCATGTCAAGGATGGTATCGAGCTGGGCCGGAAATGGCGCCTGCCCCAGGCGGTCATTGATTTTATTCCCGAACACCATGGGACCATGGTGATGGAGTACTTCTACCATAAGGCGCTCAACAGCGAGACCAATACCTCGGTGAAGGTGGACGATTTTCGCTATCCTGGCCCCAAACCACATTCCCGGGAAACAGCTATTTTGATGCTGGCCGATGCTGCCGAGGCTGCTACCCGTTCCCTGGCTAAACCCACACCCAGCCGCATTCGGGAGATCACCAAGCAAATCATCGACAAGCGAATGCTGAGCGGCGAATTGGATGAATCCGGATTGACCCTCAGCGACTTGGCGCGCATCAGGGAATCATTTATTCCTTTGCTTACGGGTATTCATCATTCCCGGATTGTTTATCCCGGTCAGCGCACTCACGATTCTGAAAAAGTGCTGGAAAAACGTGGTGAGCGGAAGGTTCGAAAATGATTCCGCGCCTGGTTGAACGCCGCCACCTGCCCGAAACGAAGAATCTGGTGCCTTCTCAAATAGGTATTTATGAAAGGTTGGTCGACGACCTTGGTCAACCAGATTGGGCTTTTGACCTGGTATTCATTGAAGATGACGCCATGGCCAGCCTGAATTCACAATTCCGGTCCAGGAACTCGGTGACAGATGTCCTTTCTTTTTCCTACCTGAAGCAAGAAGGTCGGGGGGATTGTGTTTTGCCTGCAGGACGCAACGGAGCACCTGTAGATTTGTGGCTCGATCCTTTAGTCGAGCCTGGTTTTCAGGGCCAACCGGTTCAGGTTGGGGAAGTGGTTCTGGCCCCCGGGTTCATCACCTCCCGCTGCCAAAGGCAAAACTGGTCGGTGGAAGATGAATTTCCCCTGCTTGTTGTGCATGGTGCCCTGCATCTTCTGGGGTGGGATCACCAGGATCAGGACGAAGCCGTAGCCATGCGGGATCTGGAAGAAAGATTATTGTCGGCATGTGGGCTCTCACACCCACTGAGATCCCCGGAGGGGTTCTGAGATGAACAATTTATCCTTATCCCCATTGCTGTTGGCTATAGGTTTTTGGCTGGGAGCCATGGTCGTGGTGGGGTTGATCTCCGCCTATTATCGGGTCTCCGGACTGCATCGCAATGGCTTGCTTGAAGGCGAAAAATTGGGACCGGTCTTGAGCCGCTATCTGGAAAATCCCCGGCGTTTCCAGATAACCATGGGCACCCTCTTCCTGGGATTGTCGCTTTTGGGTGGTTTTTTCTGGGGACAAGTGATTTTGCTGATGCGACACAATGCCATGGATCCGGGTTTTTTTGGGCTCTTCCTTTTGAGTATTTTGCTGGCATGGTCTTTAGGTGGCGCCTTGTTCCGCATGATGGCCACAGCCGCAGCTCTTTCCTACTCACGAATGGTTGGTACTCTGCTCTACCCAGTGGCCTGGTTGCTGGCTCCCTGGGCCTCCCTTCTGCTGTCAGCCATGGACAGAATGGGCGATACCATCTGGTCAGGAGATATGCAGCAACACCTTTCGGCCGGCGAAATCCGTGAATTGATCAGCGCCGATAAGGAGCAATCTTCACTTGATGGCGATGAACGGGAAATGATCCAGAGCATTTTTGAATTTCACGATACGGCCGTGCGTGAAATCATGGTTCCGCGCATCGACATGGTGGCTCTCGATGGGGATACTGCCGTGGAAAAAATGGTTGACGCAGTCAATGAAAACGGCCATTCCCGCATCCCGGTTTTCAAAGGCAGCATCGACCAGGTGATCGGAATCCTCTACAGCAAGGATCTGTTGAAACTTGTCAGGGGTGGCACCTTTGATGCCCACGGTCAGAAGCTGGCCGACTTGGTCAGGCCCGCCTATTTCATTCCGGAAAGCAAACAAATTGATGAAGTATTGGATGAATTCCGCAGCCAACGCATCCACATGGCTGTGGTCATTGACGAGTATGGCGGGACCGCCGGTCTGGTGACACTGGAAGATGTGATTGAAGAAATCGTCGGCGAAATCGAGGACGAATTCGATGAGGAAGAAGAGTTGGTTTCCTGGGTGGATCAGGCCCGGGTCCGGCTGGATCCGAAACTCTCCCTCGATGATCTGGAAGAACTTGTGGGAGTGGACCTGAATGAGGCCGAAGGTGCTGAAACCAGCGAAACCCTGGGCGGCTTGATATACGAGGCTGCCGGCAAGGTTCCCAGCCGAGGTGACCAGGTGCAGATCTCCGAATTTATCGTGACGGTTGAAGGTGTGGAAGGTCAGCGCATCACCCGGGTTCTTTTTGAATCTCCGGACCCTTTACCAGGCTTTCAGCGGAGGAAAGAATCATGATCAGCAGAAGCGGTTCATTCCAGGGGACAGTCCTGTGTTGAATTTTTTACGAAGGCACTTTCTGACCGGGTTGCTGGCCATCACTCCTTTGACCATCACCTGTTGGATTCTTTGGCGGATTTACAATTTGCTCAATGCCAGGGTGCAGCCTCTGGTGGAAAAAGTTCCAGGTCTGGGTGAGTCCTACCCCGAGTCTGTTTTAACCTTCATTGGTCTGGTGGTTTTTCTGTTTGCCATCACCCTGGTAGGGCTGTTCACGCGCAATCTGATCGGTATGGCATTCTTCCACCTGGTGGAACGTTTTTTCGCCAAGATCCCTGTTGTGAAAAGTGTTTTTTCCGCCACCAAACAACTTTCCGAAGTCTTCCTTCAGGATCGGCGAACCGCCTTTCAGAAAGTGGTTCTGTTTCAGTACCCAAGAAAAGGATTGTTCAGTTTAGGTTTTGTCACTCGCGACGAGCCCGGTGAAATGCTGGTGAGCGTTTTTCTTCCCACAACACCAAACCCCACCAGTGGGTACCTTCTTTTTGTACCTCGGCATGACGTGCAGGAGATGGACATCCTGGTGGAGGATGCCATCAAGCTGATTGTTTCAGGTGGAGCAATAATGACCAGGGAGCAAGCTTCGGGATTGGGAAAAATGGCGGGTCACGAACCTGTCGTCCACTCTTTGGAGAATGCCGGAGAGGATGTTGATCATGACGAGAAATAAGCAGGTCAACCCTCATGACGACCGTCCGGACAAACCGGACACTCCGCTGGTCAACGAGGAGCGGATGCTGAACCCAGCCAATCTGGAAGCTGAGCATCACGCCATTGAATTGGAATTTGTGCGTTTGCTCGACCTGAAAGCCGACGAAGAGATAACCAAGTTGGCCCTGGACCTTTCCCCTGGTGATTTGTCCGAAATTCTTCGACCCCTGAGTGTGGAGGATACGGCGAGGATTTTGCGTAACCTGCGGGCTGATCCTTTGGCTGAAGTGCTGAGCGAAATTGACAATCGCAGTTTGGGCACTCTTTTCCAATTGCTGGATATTGACGCCATAGCCGACATCATCGAAGAAATGCCTTCGGATGAGGCCACCGATGTTCTGGGTGAATTGGCAGAAGACCAGGCCCAGGAAATTCTAGCAGCCATGGAGGATGAGGAGCGGGAAGAAGTCACCGAACTGCTGCAGTATGAGCCCGAAACCGCCGGTGGCCTCATGGGCAAGGAGTATCTGGCTGTGGAAGGCAGCACTTCCTGTGGCGAATCGGTGGACCAGCTTAGAGGTATGGATGAAGACGACCTGGAGGAAACCCAGTTTATCTTTGTGGTTGACCAGCAGGGCCGTCTCACCGGTCGCCTTTCTCTGATGCATTTGTTGCTCTCTTCACCTTCGGCCCTGGTTGAGGCGGTGATGGACCCGGATCCGCTTTATGTGACGGTGGATCTGGACCAGGAAGAAGTGGCGAGCTTCTTTCGGATGCACGATCTCATCAACCTGCCCGTTGTTGACCACAATTCGAAGATGGTGGGCCGAATCAACGTTGATGATGTTCTGGACGTGATGGAGGATGAGGCCACTGAAGATATCTCCCGCCTGGCCGGTGTGAGTGTTCAGGAGTTTGGAGAACATTCGTCTTTTCGGGTCGCGCGCTCTCGTCTGCCCTGGCTTGTGGGTGCGCTTTTAGGGCAAATTGGGGCCGTGGCCGTGTTGGACCATTTTGAGAGCAGCCTGGAAGCGAAAGTTGCCCTGGCCTTTTATATTCCCATGATCATGGCCATGGCTGGGAACATTGGTATCCAGACTTCCAGCGTGGTTGTGCGCGGACTGGCTACCGGCGAAGTGGATTTCTACCATCTGGGCCGGCACCTCCTGCGTGAATTGGGCACGGCTGTTTTTACCGGTGTTTCCATCGCCCTGCTGAGTTTTGTTATTTCCTATTACCTGAATGGCGACCCGCAGGTATCGTTGGTCCTGGGGTTGTCCATGCTGGCGGTGATCATTTTCGCGGCCATGGCCGGTTCGGGAATTCCCTTGCTGATGCACCGGATAGGTGTTGATCCGGCGGTGGCCACCGGACCATTCATCACCACAGCCAACGATATTGTGGGTCTTTTGATTTATTTTGGACTGGCGGTCTTCCTGCTGGATTTGGGGCAGGGATAATCCATGGGAATATTGCCTCAACCTTCCATCAGCACCGATGCGGTGGTCCTGCGGGCTTGGCCCTGTGGCGAAACCAGCGTCATCGCATCCTTGTTGACCCGGGAACTGGGCTTTGTTCGGGTGATTGCCAAAGCCGCCCGCAGGCCTCACTCGCGCTTGCGCCCCTTGGTGGAACCCGGCCGGCTTTTGAATGTGGATTTCTCGCTGGATCAATCGCGTGAATTGCAATATTTGCGTTCCGGCTCGGTGGATCTGGATCCATTGACCCATGGGTTGAGTCTGGAACAATCCGCATTTCTTTTGGCGGCTTTGGAACTTGTGGATCGCTGTCGTCCCATGCAGGCCGCAGATGGCGGTTCGTCACCGGCTGACTTGTTTGACGTTTGCGATGCCTTCATCCGGATGTTATCGTCACTTTCGGAAACCGACTCCGCCCGGATTTTTTTTGCCTTCGAGTGGCAGCTGCTGGCAAGACATGGGTTTGACCCCGAGGTGAAATGCTGTGCTTCCTGCGGCGCTGCCAACGGCATAGCCGGGGTTGATAAAGTCCAGTGGTTCAGTGCTTCCGAAGGAGGCCTGATATGCAGCGTGTGTGGACGCGCAAGCAACGTTGGTCGGCCTCTCAGCCAACAGGCTCTGGAAGAGTTCAAGGCTTATGATGCCGGAACTTTTCTTGAAGAAAATCACCTGGAAATGAACCGGGCCCTGCGCCGAGAAGTGGGGGCCCATCTGCACCGGTTCCTGGGCTTTCATCTGCCCGGCTACCGCTTGCCCACTGCCCTGGATTTGCTCAGACCGATACCCAGGGCCGAGGAGAACAATTGATATGATGGAATACCAGCAGATGATTGCCAACCTGCAGAAGTTTTGGAGTGATTACGGTTGCGTCATCACCCAACCTTACAACAGCGAGGTGGGGGCCGGGACCTTCAACCCCAATACCTTTTTGCGTTCCCTGGGCCCGGAGCCCTGGAAAGTGGCCTATGTTGAGCCCAGCAAACGTCCCAAAGATGGCCGCTATCTGGAAAATCCCAATCGGGTTCACCAGTTCTTTCAATATCAGGTTATTCTCAAACCCAACCCGGCCAACAGCCAGGAATTGTACCTGGAATCACTGGGCAGCATCGGCATCAAGGCCGAGGAGCACGACATCCGCTTTGTGGAGGATGATTGGGAAAGTCCTACCCTCGGCGCTGCCGGACTGGGCTGGGAAGTTTGGCTCGATGGCATGGAAGTCTCACAGTTCACTTATTTCCAACAAGTGGGTGGGGTGCGGTGCAAGCCCGTGTCCGTGGAGCTTACCTACGGACTGTTGCGCTTGTGCATGTTCATTCAGGGTGTTGACCATGTGAAGGACATCCTATGGGGTGGAGGCCTGACCTGGGCCGAAGTGATGGGGCAATACGAAATCGAATACTCCGGTTTCAATTTTGACCATGCCGATGTGCCCATGTATCGTCGCCATTTTGATGACAAGGAAAACGAAGCTCGCACCCTCCTGGAAGCCGGTTTGGTATTTCCCGGGTACGATGCGGTGATCAAATGCAGTCATCTTTTCAATTTGCTGGAAGCCCGGGGCGCCATTTCGGTGACCGAACGCACTGGCTTTATTGCCCGAGTGCGCAATCTGTCTCGATTGGCTGCCAGGGCATACGTTCAAAGCAGGGAAGAACTTGGTTTCCCCCTGCTGAAGGAGAAACAAGGCGAATGAGTCAGGAAAAAATGAATCAAACCACCACCCTGCCTTTCCTGTTGGAAATCGGCAGCGAGGAAATTCCGGCCCGCTTTATTCCCAGCGCCATGGAGCACCTGGAAAAATCCCTGGCCAGGGAATTGGCCGCCAACTTTTTGACCTGGAATTCTTTGCGGGTGGTGGCAACGCCCCGCCGGATGGCTTTGTTGGTGGATGGTCTTTCAGTTTGCCAACCTGACCGGGATGTGGAAATCAAGGGACCTCCCGTTTCCGTAGCTTTCGATAAAGAGGGAAATCCCACACGAGCTGCAGAAGGATTTGCCAAAAAAGTGGGCTTGTCATTGGATGAATGTGGCCGCGGCGAAGACAAACGGGGTGAGTTCCTTGTGGCCCGCCGAACCGAAAAGGGCCTGAGGGCCGGGGAAGTCCTGAAGGATATTGTGCCTGCCATCATTTTGGGGATTCCTTTCCGCAAAACCATGAAGTGGGCCGATCACGATTTGGACTATGCCCGTCCTTTGCAGTGGCTGGTGGCCCTGCTGGATCAGGAAGTTGTTCCTCTTGAAGTGGGTTATCTCACGGCCGGTCGGCAAACTCGGGGCCATCGGACCCTTTCGGCTGACAAGAGGATTGACCTGGCCAGCGCGTTGGAGTATTTCGACAAGCTTCTGGAAGTGGGGGTGGTGGTGGACCATCTTGAACGTCGAAAGCTTATCAGTGAGGGATTGGTTCAATCGGTGCAGGAATACGACTCTGCCGCCCAGCTGCTCCAGGACGACGAATTGTTGACTGAGGTGGTTTTCCTCTGTGAACACCCAACACCATTTCTGGGTTCCTTCGGGGAAGAATATCTGGATTTGCCGGATAAGGTGGTGACCACTGCCATGAAAAGTCACCAAAAATATTTTTCCGTGGAAAAGATTTCCGGACAGGGTTTGCTGCCCAGGTTTGCTGCCGTTCGTTGCGGAGGCGAGCTCCATATGGACAATGTTATCGCGGGAAACGAGCGAGTTCTTCATGCTCGTCTGGCGGATGCGCTTTTCTATTGGAATTTTGATCAAAAAAAGTCACCTGATGAACGAACCAAAATGCTCGCCACCGTGACCTGGATGGAAGGTTACGGTTCTGTCCTTGATAAAACCAGGCGTTTGGCCGATTTGAGCCATTGGTTGTGGAATAATGGCTGGGCCGGCAGTGATGAAGAAAAAGTGGCTCTGGATCGCGCTGCGCAGATTTGCAAAAGCGATCTGGTCAGTGAAATGATTAAGGATGGCAAGGAATTCACCAAACTCGAGGGTTTCATTGGCGCGCGTTATGCGGAAATTGCCGGAGAATCGGCGGCTGTTTGCCAGGCCATTGAACAGCATTTCTTGCCGCGTTCCGCCACCGGGAACCTTCCTTCTGACCAGATCAGCGCAGTTTTGTCCGTTGCCGACCGTCTGGACAACGTTGTCGGGTGCTGGTTGGCGGGGTTTGTGCCCACTGGAGCCAAAGATCCTTATGCCCTGCGACGCCATGTTTTGGCAATTTTGCGAATTCTCCTCGCCGGCAAAGTGCATCTCAACCTGGAAAAAGCCCTTCAACAGGCCATGAGCCAATTTTCGGCCTTTTCCGTTGATAAAAATCTGGATGAAGTGGCCGGGCAAATCAACGATTTCGTCAAAACACGCCTGTCTGGTTTTTTCACTGACAATCTGGACCGCGACCCGGAGGTGGTGCGTGCGGTCGTTCCCGTACGCTGGCGGGATCCTGCCGATGCTTTGCAATGGGTGGATGCCCTGAGCCATTATCGGGATCGGGATGATTTCAAGCTCCTGGCCACAGGTTTCAAAAGGTGCCGCAATATTCTTAAAGGTGGAGTCTTGCCTGTAGCTGAGTTGGATGCCTGCCTTGACCGTTGGCGCAATGGCGGTTCTGGCTCAGATGGGGAATCCTTCGCTGAAATGCCGGATTCAGTGGAACAGGAACTCCGTCAGCAAGTTTCCGCTGCCGCTTTGGCCATGGCCAGGGCAGAATCTGTTCGAAATTATGATGAAGTGTTTGCCTTGCTTTCGAGCCTGGGTCCCGCCATTGATACCTATTTTGACCAAGTGAGGGTCAATGCGGAGCAAGAGAGTCTTCAGCGCCTGAGACACGGCTTCCTGCGTGAAATTCACGGTATTTTTGCCAGATACGCAGATTTTTCTGCGGTGGCCCCCCAGGATAAATAGCTTTTTGCCCGGCTGAACTGAGGAAACCGGTCCATTTGGTTGAATGGGCCGGTTTTTGTTGGATAGGTCTCTTTATGCAGAAAGGCTATTGACTGGATGCGACTTTTAAGGTACTGTAACGTTGCGACTCACAGACAATCTGTTCCCATCCCTTGAGGTGCGTTGATCCGAGTTTTCCACTCCATTAATCCGTTTGATCACTTGACACTGTTCGCTCGTTATTAATTGGTCTGCACCAGTAGGAGGTTTCGCTCAAGGCGTAGCTTGCTACGTTGGACATGCACTCGGGAGCTTATTGTCGCCCACTATCTGTGTTCGCTCGCAAAATGAATCACGCTATGCGACACAGCAATCGTTCGCCTAACCATGTGTTGACTTCAAGTCAATGATGGGGGGAAAAGCATGAAAAGATTCACAATGTTCGCTTGCCTCGCGCTCACGCTTGTCTTTGCCATGAACGCTTTCGCTTCGGATCTTCCGCAGCGGACAATTATCGGCCATGACAGCGTGTTTGACAGTGGCAACTCTGAGTTCTCAAAATACAGCCGTTATAGCGTAACGCTGATCGGTCCCTGGGGCAGTGGCGCCCTGGTCAATGGTCAGTTCGAAGATGCAGCCGGTAATCCTGCCATGAATGGTTGGACTCACTGGGATGTCACTCAACCCACCGACAACCACTGGCACGTCAGCGATTACCATGCCGACGTCCTGCCTGGTGGTGCCGGTAACATGGCCGCTTATTGTGGCGATGAAACTCTTCCCGCTTGCTCCGAAACCGATGTTATTGGTGGTTACGGTAACAGCTGGAATGATATTCTCCGGTTCAGCTACGCAGTAGCAGATCCTACAGCTGGTTGCTCCATCACAGTTGCTGGTGTGTTCAGTCACAATACCGAACCCGGTTATGACTTTACCCACTTTGAATTTGTAACTGCCGATGAAGTTATTTCCATGGATGCAATTGATGACGTTGGCGTAGCAAGGCCATTCTCATATAACATGAGCTTTGCTGTTGCCGACTACGTCGGTGATAACCAGGACGAAGTTCGCTTCGAAATCACTGTCAAAAGTGATGGCGCCTGGTCCGATGCCGATTGTCTTTACAGTGGCAACGGTGCCTGCCAGGTGGATGATATCCACACGACTTGCACCAATGGTGGCTACGACGAGACTGAAACCTTCGACACCGACTTGGGTGACTGGGTGCAAGCCTTCCCTCTGGGAACTGGCGACTTCACTCAGTTGTGGGTTGGTCTGGAAGACAGCGACCCCTGTTTCACCAACTACACCCCTCAGATCGGTTTCATCGATGATGGTGAAATCGTTCCAGGTGTGGGTCCCAGCTATTGCCAGGACTGGTGCTACGGCCCCGGCGGTTACATTGTCAACACCACTGGTGGTGCTGCCATTGAAACCAACCCCGATGCCTACATCCACAATGCCCTTGAGAGTCCTGTTCTCCCTTGGCCCGGTGCAGAATATATCGGTGCCCGGCTGGAGTTCGGTAACTATCTCCACGAAGATCTTTCGGGTGACTCACCTGGTATCTTCGTCACCTGGAGTATTCGTACTGCCGTGGACGAAGTTAACCTCGGTTCTGCCGGTTGGTTGGATCGTAACTTCGTATACTACGGACCCAACGGTACATATCGCCGCTCCGCATACGTAATTGGTGATCTGCTGGAACCCGGTCTCACTGTGGCCCAGATTCAGCTTACCTGCTACGAATTGGGTTGGAACTGGGGTTACAATGGAGATAACGGTACTCCCGCTCCTTACCTCGACAATGTTCTCTTCCAAGCCTACACAGCCGAAGGACCTGCTCTGTCGACTCGCGAGATCGACCGGGCTCAGGATAACTTCCCTGAAATTGGTGATATCAACCTGAACATTCTGTCTGACAACAATGTTCGTTTTGATGGTTCCCAGAACAATGGCGATGACACTCTCAACGTGCCTGCTGACTCCATCACCTGTGATGTGTCTTCCGTGCGTGTTGGTGGCGAGTTGACCGTTAACCGTCTGTACTACACGGTTAATGCCAACCCGGTGTTCGACGCCGCGCGTGAGCATCCCATGGATGGATGGGTTGATGCCCAACCAGCTGTCAACAATGGCAACATCGTTCCTGGCAAATTTGCCTACGATCTGCCTGACAGTGGGTTCCTGTTCCCCGGTGACGTGTTGCATTACTACTTCTCGGCTACCGATGAAGTGAACAACGCCGACCCAGAGACAGCTACTCTGCCTGGTAACCTTGACGGATTTGGTGACTTCAGTCGTCCTCAAGCCTACAACTCTGGCTACGAAGTGCACTGTCTGCCTTCGGTGACCGCTGATGATACCAACCCTGCGATCATCTTCTGGAATGACTTCGCCAACCGTGGCGGAGAAGAAGAATGGTATGGCGCCCTGAATAACCTGGGCCTGACCATGGGTGTTGATTACGATGCCTACTATACCAGCGGTCCTTCCTCTGGTGTTGGTAATGGTCTTGGTGGACGTTGCACCGATGGCCTGCTGGCCCGCTACACCACCATGCTGTACACTTGTGGTAATCTTGGTACCATGACCATTTCCAATGGTGATCCTACCAACGATCCTGGCCAGGATATCCAGCTGCTGACCAACT